>JBJOPC010000220.1:0-6415 GCA_046050965.1 Verrucomicrobiota bacterium
ATGTTGCGGCCCACCGACCACGGACACGACGTTGCTCGCGCTCGCGGGAACGTTCGTGATGTAGGCGATGGGCGAGCCGCTGGCATTTCCCCACGCGACCACCGAGCCATCGCCGCGCACCGCTATCGCGGAGTTGTCACCCGCGCCGACAGCGACTGCGCCGGTGACGTTTGCGGGAACGACGTTGGGATTGTAGCCCGTGCCGCCTTGACCATTGCCCCAGTCCACGACCGTGCCATCAGAACGCAACGCGACGGTGTGGCCGTAACCCATCGCGAGGGCGGTGATGGTGGAGCTGGCGTAGTTCGAGTAAGGCGCGGCTTCGTTGTAGGTCGTCGGTCCCCAGCCCGCGAGTTTGCCGTCGGACCGCAGCGACCAATAATATCCATACTGCGCGCTCGACCCGAAACCGGCAGCAATCGCAACGGCATTCGTGATGGCGTTCGTGCCGGTGAGCGGCGGGTCGGTGGCGAGGTAACCCCACGTCCGCACGAGCGCGACGCGTTGGGTGCTGCCGACATTGCCAGCAACTACGGAAGACGAGTTAATCTCAAAGTTGTGAGTAACCGTGTTACTCACGATGACGTTGTAACTGCCATCGTTTGTCACTTGGAGCGGATCAAAAACCAAATCTTCGTTCGTCGCGCCATTGATGTTCGTGCCGTTGAATTTCCATTGCCACGTCAACGGCCCGCTGCCAGTCGCCGCGCCGTTGAGCCAGAGTTTGCCGCCGACATAATTCGTCCAATTTGCCCCCAGCAACGCGTAGAACGCAGGCCTGATGGTGACGTTCACCGTGAGCGGCGCGGCGACGCTCGTGGCGACACCGAGCGCGTTGCTGGCGACGAGGCGGTAGCCGCCCGCGTCGTTCGTCGTGAGGTTCGGCAACGTGAGCGTGGCGTTCGTGGCGTTGGGAATATTGGTTCCATTCATTTGCCATTGCAACGCGAGCGAGGCGTCGCCGGTGACGCTCGCGGCGAAAGTGTAGCTGCGCCCGGTCCAACTCGTGCCGCCGATGGGCGGGCGTGTGATGAGCGGGCGTCCGTCGCCAAGCAGCGCGAGCGCGTGGCTCTGTCCCGCAGCGAGGGCGAGCACGTTGGTCGCGTAGGTGGGGACGTTCGTCACGCCCAGCGTGTTCGTGCCCCATGCGATAACGTTGCCGTCGGCGCGCAACGCGAGGTTGAAATAATCTCCGGCGGCAACTTGCGTGATGTTGGTCGCGCTCGGCGGAATGGCGCTGACAAGATTGCTCCCGCTCGGCCAGACCGTGACCGTGCCGTTGGAGCGGATGCCAACACTGTGATAAAGCCCCCCAGCAACGGACGAAAAATCCGTGAGGCCGGATTGCCACACCGCCGGACCGCCACCAGTTTTGTTCAAGCCGTTGGTGTTGCCCCACGCGAAGACTTGGCCGTCCGCGCGCACCGCGAGCGAGTGCGCGTAGCCCGCGCCGAGGCTGACCATGCGAGCAAAATTAAGCGGCACGGAATTCTGGTTGTTGGCGGAATTGTCGCCCCAGATGAAAACTTTTCCGTCCGCGCGCAGGGCCAGACATTGGAAACCGCCCGCCGCAATCGCGACCACGTTGCTCAAGCCCGTGGGGAAATTTTGCGCGGCAAAATTAGCCAGCCCCCACGCCACGACCGTGCCGTCCGCGCGCAACGCCACGCTGTGTTGCCGCCCCGCCGCGATGGCGACGACGTTGGTGGCGTTCGCCGGCACGTTGGTCTCGCCGGAGTTGTTGCTGCCCCACGCGAACACTGTGCCGTCGTCGCGCAGCGCGAGGTTGTGGCTGCTGGTGGAGTTGGCCGTGCTGCCGTTGTCACCGCAAGCCACGGCGATGATGTTCGTCAAACTAGCGGGGATGAGCAGATTGGTGGCAATGGTGAAGCCGCTCAAGCCGCTGCCCCACGCGACGATTTGGCCGCGCGTGAGCGCAGCCTCCGCGCTCACGGTCGCGCCCGCCGCGTTGCTCGCGACGAGGTGGTAACTGCCGAAGTCGTTCGTGGTCGCCACGAACACATTCAGCGTCGTGTTGGTTGCGCCGGGAATATTAATCGAGACGCCCGCCCCGACACCGGCTGTCGGGGTGAATTGCCATTGGTAACCAATCGGCAAGTTGTTCGTGGCCGTGGCGGTGAAGCTGACGGTTTGTCCCAACACCGCGCTGCGGCTGACAGGCTGGTTGGTGAATCCCGGCGGCGTGATGACCGTGAGCACCACCACCACTTGCGACACGCTGCCGACGGCGTTCGTCACGCGGCACGAGAAACTGCCCGCGTCCGCGACGGCGAGATTGGAAAGCGCGAGCGTGTCCGTGGTGACGCCCGAATAACGTCCGCCGTTCGCGAGCGTCACGCCGTTGCGGAACCACTGGAACGCCAGCGGCGCGGAACCATCGGCGACCACGGAGAAAATTAAATTGGAAGTGACGATGCCCGTTTGGTTCGAGGTGACGGTCGAGATGCTGGGCGGCGTCAACACCGACACGACCGCCACCGCACTCGTGACCGCGCCCGCCGGGTTGCTGGCGACGACGAAATAATTTCCGCTGTCCGTGAGCAGCGCGTTCGTGAGCGTGAGTGTCGCCGTGTCCGCGCCGAGCGTGCGGTCGTCGTTCGTGAGCGCGACACCGTTGGCGAACCACTGGTAGGCGAGGGGCGACGAGCCGGTCGCGAGCGTGACGAATTGCAGTTGGTTGCTCACCGCGAGCGTGCGGTTCGCCGGTTGCAGCGTGAACGCGGGCAAGGTGTATTGCACGGTCACGTTCGCCACCGCGCTGGTGACCACGCCGACGACGTTGCTGACGACGAGCGTGTAAGGGCCGTTTTGATCCGTGGTCAGATTCGAGAGCGTAAGCTTGGCGGTGGCGGCGAGGTCGTTCGTGAGTCGTCCGGGCACGCCGAAAGGTTGACCGTAAAATTGCCATTGGAAATCAATCGGCAACGTGCCGCGCACGGTGCTGCTCAAAGTCAAAGTGCTGCCGGGGTCGTTGGTCGAACTCGCCGGCGACGTTTCAAAATACGGCGCGAAATTCACCGCGAGCGCGGCGGGCGCGCTAGTCACGCTGCCGTAAGCGTTCGTCACCACGCACGAATAATTCGCCGCGAACCCACGCGGCACGGAACTGAACGAGAGTTGGCTCGTCGCGCTGCCGCTGATGCCTGCGGTGTCCGCCAACGGCACACCGTTCGAGAGCCATTGATACGCCAGCGGAGCCGTGCCGCCCGCCGTGACGGCGAACGAGACGAACTGGTTTTCCACAACGGTCTGCGCGAGCGGCGGCGTCACGATGAACGGCGCATCGAACACCGCGAGCGTGACGACGCTGCTCGTGATGCTGCTCGCGGCGTTGGCGACGATGACTTGGTAATCCGCCGTGTCGTTGGTGGTGGCGTTGGCGAACGCGAGTGGGTTGTTTGTCGCGTTCGCGAGCGGCGAATTATTTTTCAACCATTGGAACGTGAATGGCGGTGTGCCGCTGGGCGTGGCGGTGAACGTCGCGGAGTTGCCGCTCAAAATTGTCTGGCTCGCAGGTGCGACGGTCACGCTCGGCGGCACTAGCACGGTCAGCGCAGCGACTACGCTGGTCACGCTGCCAGCGGCGTTGGTGATGACGCAGGAATAATTCGCCGCGTCGCCCACGAGCGTGGAAGTGAAAACCAAATTACTCGTCGCGCTGCCCGTCACGCGCGCGGTGTCGGCGAGGGCGACGCCGTTCGAGAGCCATTGAAACGCGAGCGGTGCGGAGCCGCCCGCCGCGACGGTGAACGCCGCGCTCTGCCCGACGACATTCGTGAGTGCCACCGGCGACGCGACGACGAACGGTGGTAGCAGCACCATCAGCACCGACACCGTGCTCGTCACCGAGCCAGCGGGGCCGTAGTAGTCATACACCACGCAGGTGTAATTGCCGGTGTCATTGGTCGTGGTGCTGGCAATTGCGAACAAGCTGTTCGTCGCGCCAACCACGGGCGAACCGTTTAAGCGCCATTGGAAAGTGATCGGGAATGTCCCGCCAATACTGGCAGTAATGTAAGCCGACGAACCGACATTCACCGTCTGGCTCGGCGGATAAATGAAAACCGTGGGGCGATTCGCAAACTGGATGTGGTTGCTGTTGGTCGCTGAACCAGCGGCGTTCGTGACCACCAAATCATAGAAACCGCCGACGGTGTTCGTGCCGATGACCACGAGCACGTTGGAAGTCGCGCCGGGAATGTCCGTGCCGTTGAATGTCCAGTGGTAGGCCAGCGGTGCGGTGCCAATCGCCGTGTCGCTCAACGTCACAGTGTCGCCCGCAAACGCCACCACGTTGGTGGACGGAGTGATGAATTGTGGCGGCACGATTACCGTCAGCACCACCACGCTGCTGGTAACGGAGCCGACGTTGTTCGCCGCGACGAACTGATAATTTCCCGCGTGGTTGGTGGTCACCACCGCGAGTGCGAGCGACGCATTGGTCGCGCTGGAAATCGGCGCGCCGTTGAACAGCCATTGATACGTCAGCGGTGCGTCGCCCGCTGCGGCAGCCGTGAGCGTGGCGCTTAAACCCGCGATGGCGGTCTGGTTCGTGGGCGCGAGCGTCACGCTCGGCGGCACGAGCACCGTGACCGTCGCGGCGGCACTGGTGATCGCGCCGTAATTGTTCGAGATGATGAGGCGATAGACATTTGCGTCGTTCGTCGTCGCGCTAAAAACGGAAAGCACGTTGCTCGTCGCGCCGCCGATGTGCGCGGAGTCGGTAAGGTTCACGCCGAATTTCCGCCACTGATAAACCAGCGGCGCAGTTCCCGTAGCGGCGGCGGTGAGCGAGAAATTATTTCCCTGCGTCACCGTCAGCGACACCGGTTGCGCAGTGAAGCTCGGCGGAAATAAAACTGTCAGCGCCGCAGGCGCGCTCGTGACCGTGCCGGAAACATTCGAGACGATGACGCGGTAACTGCCCGTGTCAGTGGCGTTGAGATTTGAGATGACTACCGTGGGATTGGTCGCGCCGCTGACGCGTCCGCCAAAGTCGCCGTTGAAAATATTCGTGCCGCCACGTTGCCAGCGATAGCCCAACGAGCCGCTGCCCGTAGCCGCGACCGTGAACGTCGCCACGCCGCCGACCAGCGCGTTGGTGTTCGTAGGTTGCGCCGTGATGGTCGGTTGCGCGGACGCCGCCGCCGCGAGCGCGAGTGCGGCGAGAGTGAGCGCGCGGCCAAGCCAGCGCGGCCAAAGACGGGTTGAGGTTTTCATCGTGATGGAGGGGATCACTGGAAAGTTGTGGAACGCGGCGAGAGCGTCGCTAAAAATGGTTTTATTGCAAGCCACGAAACCAAAATCTGCCGAGCTAGAACGGTTTCAAACACGACCCACATTCAATAGTAACCCACGCCGGGATACAGCAGGTTCACCGCGAACAGTTGGATTGGCGGATAAACGACATCGAAAATTTTCCACGCGAGGAACAGCCCGAACATCCGAAAGCCGGGGTGGTGCAGAAAGTTCAAAAACTTTTCCGCCTTGTCTTCCGGGATGAACAGCAGCAGTGCGCCGCCGCCGTCCAGCGGCGGGAACGGCAGGAGGTTGAACGCGCACAGCAGCAGGCTCAGCGAGAAGAACACGCTGACGAACGACGCGAAGAAAACGCCATTGCCTGAAAGTGCCTGCGTCACGTGCGAAAAGGTGAGGTGCGCCGGAGCTTCAAAGCAATTCACCATCATGCCGACGCGGATGAAAATCGCGCAGAGCAGCACGAGCAGTAAATTCGCGGCGGGACCGGCGAGCGAGACGAGGGCTTTGCGGCGCGGGTTGTTGAGCGCCCAGTTCGGGTCGTAGGGCGCGCTCGCCCAGCCGATCATCCAACCGCCGAGCAGAAATGAAATGATGGGCACGACGACCATGCCGAACGGTTCACGGCGGATGTGCGGCGTGGGATCGAGGGTGACTTGGCCGCCGCGATACGCGGTGTCGTCGCCAAGTTTCAGCCCGGCCCACGCATGCGCGGCTTCGTGCAGCGTGGTGGAGAACACGAAGGCGAGATACCATTTGATTCCGAGCGTCAGGTCAAGCGTCACGCGCGAGAGGCTGGGAAGGCGTGGCGAGTTTGTCAAACGGATGTTGGCTGGAACCATTCCTAATCTTAATCCAGCTCGTAATCCTAATCCGCCCGAGCGTGGATTAAGTTTAGGATTAAGAAACTAGATTAGGACACCGCCGGAATCTGTGTTTGCTGGACGCGCGGCGGCGGCGGTTGCTAGGCTGCACCGTGAATTTTCTCCCAAAAACTTTGCGCGAAAACTGGCCGGTCTGGCTGGCGTTCGGCGCGCTCTGGGCGGTGGTGCTGCGGCAGTTCGCGCCGCATTGGACGATTTACCCGCAATATAATTATGGCTGGGGCGTGCCGTTCTTGTGCGCGTTTTTGTTCTGG
>JBJOPC010000221.1:0-9150 GCA_046050965.1 Verrucomicrobiota bacterium
GAACAGCGCGGCGATGAGCCGGAACGCCTGTTCGAGCTGCGCGGCGGGGAACGCGCGGGAGTCGAGGTCACACACAATGCTGGCGTCGGCAAACCGAATCGCCCGCACCAGCGCGCCGCGCACGGACAGCGAGCGTTGCAGCCACCCCGCCAAATTATCCGCCGCAATCGGCGCGGGTGTGACGGTGAGCAACGGGTGCGTGTGTTTGGCGCGCAACCAAACTTGGCGATCCATGCCCGCGATGACGAGGTGGCGTGCGTGGTCGTGGCGCAGTTCGAGACGCTTGAAATCGCCGAGCGTGATGAGCGCGGAAAGTTGCGCGGCGCGGCGGGGAATTTCCGCGATTAATTGCGTGGTGGAGTGCGGGAGTTGACCGCGCTGGAACCACGGCTCGCGGTTGGCGTTGGCGAAGAAAATTTCTTCGACGCTCGTTTGTTTAAGTTCGGCGAGCGCGAGGAAGTCCACGGGAATTTCCAGTTTGAGTTCTGCGATGGCCTCGGCGGCGGCGCAGCGGCAGGCGGGGTCGGCGTCGCGCAGAAGTTCGGCGAGCACACGATCGCGGGTGTGGGCTTTTAATTTCTCGGCGTCGGGCGCGTTATCCAGCGGAAGCGAGTGCGGGTCGTGCGTGACGAGGCGGATGAGGCCGGACGCGGCTTGCTGCACGCTGGTGTCTTTGTCGCGCTGCGCGGCTTGCAATTTGGGCAGCAGATTTTTCACGCGCTCGGAGCGATACCAGAGTGGGTCCACGCGGTGCAACGCGCGCGTGGCAGCTTGGCGCACACTGATGTTTTCGTCCACGCTGGTGAGCACGAGTTTTTCCAAAACGCTGTCGTCGCCCACGCGTCCAAGCGTGTCGGCGGCGGCGGCGCGCACGTCAGGGTCGTGGTCGTCCATCTGGTCGGCAACTGAACCAGCGGCGCGGGTGTCGCGGATTTTTCCGAGGGCTTCGAGCGCGGCGGTGCGAACTTCCCAATCGTTGCCGTCGAGCAACGTGATGAGGGCGTCCACCGCGGCGGGGTCGCGCAACGTGCCGAGCGCGGCGGCAGCGGCAACGCGGACGTTGCGGTCCACATCGCGCAACGCCAGCACGAGCGGCGGCGCAGCTTCCGGCAGGCGCGCGCGCGCCAGCGCGTAGGCGGCGGCGGTGCGAACTGGCGCGGCAGCATCTTTCAAGGCGCGCAGCAACGGCGGCAAAACTTCCGGCTCGCCCAACTGACCGAGTGCGGCGGCGGCGGCGACGCGGCGCTCGGTCGGGGCGTCGCGCAAAACTTGGGCGAGAGCTTTCACCGCTGGTTCGCCGAGGGAAATGAGCCGGTCAAATTTTCCGAGTGCGATGTAAAAACAGATTTGCTCAACGGCCGACCGAGGTTGCCAACCGAGCGTTTCGAGCGCGGCGGCGGCGCGCCAACGCACGGCCTCGCCGCCGTGCAACAATTTTTCCACGAGATTGGGAACGGCGGTGCGCGAACCGAGGCGTTTGATTTGGGCGATGACGGTTTCTTGGACGGACTCGGACGAATCGTTCAGTGCGCGGAGGAGTTGCGGGAGGATTTTTTCATCGCGCAGATCGCCGAGCGCGAGCACGGCTTCGCGGCGGACTTCAACGTCGGAGTTGGTCAAAGCCTGCTCGATCAAAGGGAGACACTCAATGTCCACCAACGCCCGCACCTGCCGGATTGCCTGCAATCGGGACACGGGCGTCTTGGAATTAAGCTGCCGCTCCACTAGCCAGTTGGATAAACGACTCATGCTGCGCTTGTGACGCGGGTTTAGCAGGATGGGAGCCAGTGAGGGTGGAGCGCAGGCTTTGGAGCATCTTAAAAAATATTCGGCGCAGTGTTTGAAATGACGCCGTGCTCTCCCTCACCCTGACCCTCTCCCGCTGGGAGAGGGAACAGCTTCGGCGCGTTTGATTTTTTTTGTAAGCGTGGCGCGCGAACTCCGGCAATTGAATGTTCAGAAACTGGCATTCGTTTCTCCCTCTCCCAGCGGGAGAGGGCTGGGGTGAGGGAGAGTGCTTGACTAAACTTACCCGCTAATTTTGCGAATCTGCTCAATGCCTAAAATGCCGCGCGCCGGTGAACGCCATCGTCATGCCGCGCGCGTCGGCGGCGGCGATGACCTCGGAATCTTTCACCGAACCGCCGGGCTGAATCGCCGCCGTCGCGCCCGCGTCCGCTGCAGCGATGAGTCCATCGGGGAACGGAAAAAATGCATCGCTGCACACCACGCTGTCGGCCAAAGAAAGCTTCGCCTCGCCCGCCTTCCACACCGCAATGCGGCTGCTGTCCACGCGGCTCATTTGCCCCGCGCCCGTGCCAAGTGTGCGCCCTGCGCCGACGTAGAGAATGGCGTTCGATTTGAGATGCTTCACCACGCGCCAGCCGAACAGCATGGCCTTCAATTCCGCTTCCGTCGGCTGACGCTGCGTGACAATTTTCAAATCCATCGCACTCGTGACTTTCAAATCGCGCTGTTGCAACAAGAACGAATCCGCGCCCACGCTCCGCACGTCCCACGGCGACGCCGCGAGCGGCGGCTTCATGATTTTCAACAGGCGCAGATTTTTTTTCTGCTGCAAAATTGCGAGCGCGTCCGGCGTGAATTCTGGCGCGACGATGACTTCGCTGAAAATTTCCGCGATGGCTTCCGCGCACGCTGCGTCGAGCGGCTGGTTCACCGCGATGATACCGCCGAACGGCGCTTGCTTGTCTGTGGCGAACGCCTTGTCCCACGCCTCGCGCAGCGTCGCGCCTTGACCGACGCCGCACGGATTCGTGTGCTTCAAAATCGCGAGCGTCGGCACATCGTAGTTGAACTCGCTGATGAGCGCGGCGGCAGCAGTGAGGTCTAAAATATTATTGTAGGAAAGTTCCTTGCCGTGGAGCTGCTGAAAAAATTCGCGGAACTTGCCGTAGAGCGCGGCGGTCTGGTGCGGATTCTCACCGTAGCGCAACGGTTGAACCATTGGTGCAGAAATCGTCAGTGA
This sequence comes from Verrucomicrobiota bacterium, assembly GCA_046050965.1. GTDB lineage: Bacteria > Verrucomicrobiota > Verrucomicrobiia > Limisphaerales > JAFMIX01 > JAFMIX01. Next base: position 2,990 of record JBJOPC010000221.1, read on the forward strand.
TGTCGGCAATTCTGATTTCTGGATTCTGAATTCTGAATTCAAGTGAGCGGCAATCGCCGCGTCGTAAGCCGCCGTGCGGGCGTAGACTCTCGCGCACAGTTGGCGACGCAGTTCCAACGTGGTGTTGCCGTTCGCTGAAATTTGCCGCGCCACTTCCGCGTAGTCCGCTGGGTCTACGATAACCGTCACGCTGTCGTGATTTTTCGCCGCGCTGCGGAGCATGGACGGCCCGCCGATGTCAATGTTCTCGATGGCATCGTGCAGCGTTACGTCCGGCTTCGCGACCGTCGCCTCGAACGGGTAAAGGTTCACGACGACCAAATCAATCGGCTTGATCGCGTGCTGCGCGACCGCCGCTTCGTGCGCGGCGTTGCCGCGAATGTAGAGCAAGCCGCCGTGGACGAGCGGGTGCAACGTCTTCACACGGCCATCGAGCATTTCGGGAAAGCCCGTGTGTTCAGAAATGTCCTTCACCGCGAGGCCGGCGTCGCGCAACGCCTTGGCCGTGCCGCCAGTAGAAATTAATTCCACGCCCGCAGCGGCGAGCGTTTGGGCGAACGGCACGAGGCCGGTCTTGTCGGAAACGGAAAGGAGTGCGCGAGAAATTTTAGTCATAAACAAGCGGACAGCGTGGTGCGCGATGCGTGGTGCGTCAAGAATTTCGGCAGGCGGGTTTAGTTGTAGCGGCGGTCTGCGACCGCCAAAAATTACGCACCCGCCAGCACCGCCAGCACCGACTGGTTCAATTCGCGCGCGCGCGCGTCCGTGGCGGCCTCGGTGTAGCAGCGGAATTCCGGCGCGTTGCCGGACGGGCGCAGGTGGATGATTTCTTCGTTCGCAAATGTGACGCGCACTCCGTCCGTGCGATCAACGTGCGCGACGCGTCCGCAGAAGTTGCCGAGAATTTTTTCTAACGCCGCACGATCTGCCGCGTCGTCGCCGGTGGAAAATTGCGCGAGCAGTGCGCAACTGGCGGCGACCGGAAAATCCTTCAACCGGTCGCTCGCGGTGAACCGCGCGGGTAATTCCGCCACGAGTGCAGAAATCGTTTTACCGCGCCGCTTAGCCGTGAGCAGCACCGCGAGCAGCACGATGACCGCGTCGCGCGTCGGCAGCGCGCGCAAAACTTTATCGCCGACCTGCACGTCGGATTGCAGCAGGAAACCGCCGTTCGCTTCGTAGCCAACGATCGTTTGCGCCCCGGCAGCGGCGGCGTCCTGCATGGCAGCGATGACGTAGGGCGAGCCGATGCGTGTGCGACGGACTTCGTGGAACCAACCGGTTTTTTCCAGCGCGGTGTTGCAGCTCACGGGCGTGCTGACGGAATCCGCGCAGAGAAATTGTGTGCACAAAATTCCCGCCACATCGCCGCGCAACCACTCGCCGCGCTCGTCGCTCACGAGCGGACGGTCACTGTCGCCGTCAGCGGAAACAATCGCGTCGAACGACCCGCCAGCTGCCCAGCCGCGCGCGAGTTGCACGTCTTCCGGACGAATCGCTTCGGTGTCCACGGGCAAAAATTTCTCCGAGCGGCCGAGCGGCGTGACCGTCGCGCCGAGGCCGCGCAAAATTTCCACGAGCACGTCGCGGCCAACAGCGGAGTGCTGGTAAACTCCGACGCGCAAACCGGCGAGCGCATCAGCGGCAAAAACATTCAGGTAGCGCGCGATGTAATTTTTCCCCGCCGCGTCCGCGTCCGGGCGCGGCGCGGAATTTTTTTGGACGAACCACCCGTCGGCGGTGAACAAGGCAGCGTTGACCTGCACAACTTGCGTGGCAATGCCCGCTTCGTCGGCTTTGGAAATTTCGCCGCTGGGCGAGTTGAACTTGATGCCGTTGCGGTCGTCCGGAATGTGGCTGCCGGTGACCATGAGCGCGGGAATTTTTTGTTCCAAGCCGAACAGCGCGACGGCGGGCGAAGGAGTTTTCCCGCAGTTCACTGCGCGATAACCGGCGTCTTCCGCCGCGCGGAAAACCGCTTCCATGATGCGGTCGGTGCTAGGGCGAAAATCTCCCGCGACCGCCACCGCCGCGCCGCGCGCGAGCGCGCCACTGACCGCGAGGTGCTGGATAAAACCCTGCGTGTAAGCGTAGCAAACGCGGTCGGTCATCGCCGTCGCCAACCCGCGCGCGCCGCTCGTGCCGAAGGCGACGCCGCTGCTTGCCATGAGGTCGCGCAGGGAAATTTGCATCGGCGCAAGTTAGTCAAGGCGGTGCGAGAACCAAGATTTTTTCCGCGCGCGGTTCGGAACAACGGCGCGAGAATTTCGCGCTGCCATTTTCGCCAGCCGTCGCTAGAGTTTTCGCATGAGCGTGAAAATCACTTACTACTTGGAAGTCATTTCGTCGTGGTGTTTCTGGGCGGAACCGGCGTGGGCGGAATTGCAGCGGCGCTACGCTGGCCGCGTGGAGTTCGATTGGAAAATCGCACAGATGCCCGCCGCGGCGTATCCGGTTTCCGTGGCGCAGGCCGAGTGGTTTTATCGCCGCAGCGGCTCCATCATGCAGTCGCCGATTCAGCTCAACGCCGGTTGGCTGGAGCCGGGCCGCGCCATTTACGACGCGCCGAATCTCGTGGCCGAAGCCGCCAAAGATTTTGGCGTGACCGACGACCGCGTTCGACTCGCGCTGGCGAACGCCGCCGAGTGCGACGGCAAAAAAGTTGGCCGCTGGGAAGTGTCCGTGCCGATTGCCGCCGCCGCCGCGCAACTGGACGAAACCAAATTGCTCGCCGCCGCGCAGTCCGCCGCCGTGGCCGCGCGCTGCAAAAAATCCACGGACGAATTCCACGCGCTGCAAGTGACGCAGCGTCCGACGTTCCTGCTGGAAAATGCCATCGGCGATCGCGCGGTGTTCTCCGGCCTCGTGCGCGTGGCGCCGCTCGCAGCGGCACTCGACGCCCTGCTCGCGGATCAAGCCGCTTACGAAAACTACCGCGCGCAGTTCGGTGACGCCCCGGCGGCGTGAGTGCAGATTGGCCTGAATGGCCCGCCGCGCGCGGGTTCAAACAATGTTTTGCGGGTGCGGCGGTTGACTTGGTTCTGTGCGGTCGTTAGCTTTGCCGCCACTTAAAAATTTTCACCATGCTCGAAGTCATTGAAAAACTGCTCATCCTTCAGGAACGTGATCGCCAAATCACTTTGACCCGCGGCCAGCTCGCGCAGGTCGCACCAGAACGGCAGGCGTTGCAGGACAAAGCGGCGTCCACGCAGGCCGGCCTCGACGCTGCCAAGCTCGCTGCCAAACACATCGAGTCGGGCAAGAAACAACTCGAACTCGAAGTGGAAGCGAAGAAAACTTTGATTGAGAAATACGCAAACCAGCAGTTGCTGACGCGAAAGAATGAGGAATACAAAACCCTCGCGCACGAAATCGAAATGGCCAAAGCCGCCATCACCAGCATCGAGGACAAAGAGATTGAGTTGATGGAACAAGCCGAAGCCGCCGCCAAGCAAGTCACCGTCGCGAAGAAGGAAGCCGACGACGCGAAGAAGTTGGTGGACGAACAGATTTCTAACCTCAACGCGCGTGAAGAAAATTTGAAAAGCGAAGTCGCGCAGTTTGAAGCTAACCGCAACGAACTCGCCGCCGTCGTGGACGAGAGCGCGCGTTCGCGTTACGACCGTTTGCTGAAAAACAAGGGCGGCCTCGTGGTCGTGGGCATCGAACACGGCGTGTGCGGCGGTTGCCACATGACGTTGCAGACGCAGACGGTCGTCACCTGCAAAGCGCAGGCGGACATCGTCACCTGCCCGAACTGCGGACGGATTCTCTACTACACGCCGGGGATGGACATGGCGGTGGCGGATTAAATTTTAACCACCAAGCCACCAAGGCACGAAGGGAGACAAACCCTTTGTGCCTTGGTGGCTTGGTGGTATATGCTCCGCTTGATTTTGGAAGGGCGGAGAACCGCTTCCCGCTTCGGCGGGAGGAGGAAAGTCCGAACTCCGCAGGGCGCGATGCTGCGTAACCTCGGTTCAGCCGGGGATACACGCAGGCGGGAAGTTGGAAAACTTTTCGACGGAAAGTGCCACAGAAAATATACCGCCTGCGACGCAAGTCGTGGGTAAGGGTGAAAAGGTGCGGTAAGAGCGCACCGCGCGAAGCGCAAGCGACGCGGCACGGAAAACCCCATCGGGTGCAAGGCCAAATAGGAAACCGAGGAGCGGCCCGCTCCGCGTTTCGTGCAAGCGAAACAGGTTTCGGGTATCGCCGCTAAGACAAATGGTTCTCTCCTCGGCGCAATCCGAGCAGACAAAATTCGGCTTACAGCCCTTCCAAAATCATTTCAGTGGCTGAACGGACACCGCGCGCGATGCCCCGGCGCGACTTCCAAAAGTTCCGGCAATTTTTCGCTGCACTCCGGCCGCGCAATTTCACAACGCGCCGCAAACGCGCAGCCAGAAATTGGCCGCGACAAATCCGGCGGCATTCCGGGAATCGTGTAAAGCTCCGTGCCTTTGGGCTGAAGCGCGGGAATGGATTTTTGCAACGCCCGCGTGTAAGGATGTCGCGTCTTGGCGAACAACTCCGCCGTCGGCGCGCTCTCAACGATGCGCCCGGCATACATCACTTGCACGCGCTGGCAGAAGCCCGCCACCACGCCGAGGTCGTGCGTAATCCAGATGACGGCCATGCCGGAATCGCGCTGCATTTTTTTTATGAGTTCGAGAATCTGCGCCTGCACGGTCACGTCCAGCGCGGTCGTCGGTTCGTCGGCGATGAGCAAATCCGGCTTCGTGATGAGCGCCATCGCAATCATCACGCGCTGCCTCATGCCACCGGAAAATTCGTGCGGGTAACTGCGGATGCGTTTGCCCGCGTCCGGCACGCCGACCTGTTCCAAAGTTTCAACAGCGCGTTTCAAGGCCTCCGCCCGCGTGGCCATTTTGTGAATCAGCAGCGGCTCGATGATTTGATCCTCGATGCGCATGAACGGATTCAGCGACGTCATCGGGTCTTGGAAAATCATCGCCACGCGGCGACCGCGAATCTGGTTTAATTCCTTCGTCGAGCAGTTCAGCAAATCCGTTTGGCCGTCGAAGATGGCCGTGCCGCCCTCGATACGACCGGGCGGCTGCGGCACGAGACCTATCAGCGAATAGCACGTCACGGATTTGCCCGAGCCAGATTCGCCGACGATGCCGAGCGTCTCGCCGCGCTCGACCGCGAACGACACGCCGTCCACCGCGCGCACGACGCCGTTGCGCGTGTGGAAGCTGGTTTTGAGATTGGAAACTTCGAGGAGCATTTTTCTTTAGCCACAGATGAAACACAGATGAAACATAGATGAATTCAGAAAAGCTGCGTTCGCCTGCGAAATCTGCGGATGCTTTTGGCTTGGGTTCAATCTGTGTTTCATCTGTGTGTATCTGTGGCTTTTAATCTTTGGACGCCCGCACATCCAACGCGTCGCGCAAGCCGTCACCGAAAAAATTCAGCGAGAACAGCGTCGCGGAAAAAAACAGCGCGGGGAAAAAGAGCAACCATGGATATTCCTCCATGCCGTGCGCACCTTCGCTGATGAGCGTGCCCCACGAACTCATCGGCGGTTGCACCCCGAAGCCGAGGAAGCTCAAGAACGCCTCCAGCAACATCACGCTTGGCACGGTCAGCGTGGCGTAGACGATGACCACGCCCATGACGTTCGGAATCATGTGGCGCAAAATGATTCTCCTTTTCCGCAAGCCGAGCGCATGGGCAGCTTCGATGAATTCCTGTTTCCGCAACGCCTGCACTTGCCCGCGCACGATGCGCGCCATGGTCAGCCACTCCACGCAGCCAATGACGAGGAACAAGATGTAAATATTTCGCCCGAACAAAACCATCAGCAGAATGACGAACACCGTGAACGGCAGCGCGTAGAGAATGTCCACCACGCGCATCATCAGCGAATCCAGTTTGCCGCCGATGAAACCCGCCAGCGCGCCGTAAAGCACGCCGATGAAAATCGAAACGCCCGTGGCCACCGCGCCCACAGACAGCGAAATGCGCCCGCCGAACAACACGCGTGAAAACTGATCGCGCCCCAGCGTGTCCGTGCCGAACCAATGCTGCGCGCTCGGCGCGGTCGGGCCGAGCGCGAGGTCGGTTTTTTCGTAAGCCTGCACCCCGCACAGCGGCCCGACGAAACACGCGAGCAGCAGCAGCACGACGAA
>JBJOPC010000222.1:0-5885 GCA_046050965.1 Verrucomicrobiota bacterium
CGGAATCCGACACGTTCGATTTGCACCAAGCCTACGTCACGCTCGGCAACCACAAGGAATTCCCGTTGTCGCTCAAAGTTGGCCGTCAGGAATTGAGCTACGGCGAAGAACGCCTTGTCGGTGCGTTCGCCTGGAACAACATCGGGCGCGTGTTCGACGCCGCGAAACTCCGCTGGCAGAACGAGTGGTTCGGCGCGGATTTTTTCGCGAGCAAAGTGGTGATTCCCGAGGACGGACGCCTCAACGTGAACAACGACTACGATCTTTTCTCCGGGATGTATGCGACGAGCATGAAGATTCCGAAGAACATTTTTGAGTTCTACTTCCTCGCCCGCAACGTCACGCAAGCCGCCATCAGCGCCGAGCCGCAACCGCAGTTTCCGCAGCCCAGCGCGCGCGATATTTACACCTACGGCTTCCGTTTGAAATCCAAGCCCGGCGAATTCGGCAACTGGGATTACACCATTGAAGCCGCCGGCCAGTTCGGCAAATTCCGTGACCGCCGCCTCGGCGTCAATTCCACCGAACTCGATCACGAAGCTTACATGGCTGTGATTCAAGGCGGCTACACCTTCGCCGACGCCTGGGCCACGCCGCGTCTCGGCTTGGAATATTCCTACGGCTCTGGCGACAGCAATCCCACCGACGGCAAGCACGAGACGTTTGAAAATCTGTTTCCGACGAACCACAAATTCTACGGCTACATGGATCTCGTTTCGCTGCAAAACATCCACGACGTGCGCGGCATTTTCCAGCTCAAGCCCACGCCGCGCATGAGCGTCGCGCTCGAAGGCCACGGCTTCTGGCTGGCTAACACGCACGACAATTTCTACAACGTCGGCGGCGCGCCGCGCGGCGGCACGACCACCACGCCCGGCAACAACTACGGCGTGAATCCCAGCTACGATTCTTTCGTCGGCACGGAGGTTGACCTCATCGCGGGCTACGCCATCAACCGGTTCACGCAACTCGAACTCGGCTGCGGCCATTTCTTCGTGGGCGACTATGTGAAGCAATCGCTCTCCGCCCCGGCGTTCGGCGCGAAGGACGCGGACTTTTTCTACGCGTCACTGACCATCAACTTTTGACGGCGCACAGGCGCACGGCGGGTTCGCAGTTGTTATCTTGCTTTGACCGGCGACAACACCTGTGCAAAAATCTCGCCGTGCGCCATCTTAAAAAATTCCTGATTCTCGCGCTGCTCTTGAGCGGCGGCTTCGTCGCATTCGCGGCGGCGGAAACCTTCCAAGTCATCGGCGGAGCCGCCATCACCGGCGAACCGCTTTCGCCGAACGACAAAGGCGTTTTGTTCCGGCTCGAAGACGGTTCCATGGCCGACCGCGTCGCGTGGGAAAAGTTTTCGCAGGCCGACTTGAAGAAAATTCTCGCGGCCAATCCCAAAACGAAAATCTTCATCGAGCCGCTCATCGAGCCGTCCATCGAAGAAAAAAAGGCCGCGACCAAAGCCGCCATTGTCGTGAAGAACGACTTCGAGAAGCTGGATCGTCCCGCGCCGATGCCGCTGTTCAAGGCGTTGTTCAGCTCGCCGCTGGGGATTTTTTCCATTGTCTTGATTTACCTCGCGAACATCTACGCAGGATTTGAGATTTCCGTGTTCCGCGCGCGTCCGCCGGGGTTGGTCTGTGGCGTGGCAGCGGTCGCGCCGTTCATCGGCAACATCGTTTTCCTCTGCTTGCCCACGCAGGTCGAAGACAAATCGGAACTCGTGCAGGAGCCGATGCGCGAAAAAGAATCCTATGGGGTCGAGGGCGTGTTGCCCGAAGCCGAAGCCGCCGCGTATGCCGAGCAGCAAGCCATCGAGGAAGCGAACCGTCTGCCGGACGACCAAGTTTTCAAGCGTGGTCAGTTCACCTTCAACCGCCGCTTCATCGAGACGAAGTTTGCCGGTTATTTTCATCTCGTCCGCAACGAGGCGGACAAAGATTTGGTCATGACCTTTGCCACCGCGCGCGGCACTTACGAAGTGCAGCGCATCGCCAGCATCGGCGCGGAGTCGGTGAACTTGCAGGTCAACTCCGGCGGTGCGTCGCAGGAAGTCACCGTGCCGTTCCTCGAAATCCAAGAAGTCACCATCCGGCACAAGGACGCATAGTCAGGGTTTAGTTGTGAGGGTTGAGTGTTAAGTCCCAACTAAAAACTGAAAACTAAACACTAAAAACTTACTGACATGAAATACCGCACGATTCTTTTATTCGGCGCGCCCGGCGCGGGCAAAGGCACGCAGGGAAAAATCCTCGGCACGATTCCGCATTTCTTTCACTGCGCGTGCGGCGATGTGTTCCGCAACCTCACCGTCAACAGTCCGCTCGGCAAAGTCTTCATCGAATATTCCGGTCGCGGCCAACTTGTCCCCGACGAGCCGACCATCCGGCTCTGGCGTCAGTCCATCACCAACGCCACGCGCGCCGAGCGTTTCAATCCCAAGACCGACACGCTCGTGCTCGATGGCATTCCGCGCAACGTCAGTCAGGCCAAATTACTCCAGGACACGCTCGACGTGCGCGCCGTGTTTTATCTGCACTGCACCGACATGAGCAAAATGGTCGAGCGCCTGCAACGCCGCGCGCTCAAAGAAAACCGCCTCGACGACGCCAACCTCGACGTCATCCGCAGCCGCCTCGAAGTCTATGACAGCGAGACCAAGCCGCTGCTGCAATACTACGGCAAGAAACTCGTGCACCACATTGACTCCACGCAAACACCCGCCGCCGTGCTCGCGCAGATTTTGAAATACGCGGCGAAGCTGTGATGCTGACGGTTTCCGCCGTCATTCATCCCCGCCGCCGAAGTCCGTCTTCTTGCCCCAGCGGTTTTGTTTTTCCGGCAGGCTCAAGTCCACTTTGACGTAGTAAGTTTCCTCGCCAAATTTTTTGTCCACGGCTTCGTGCAACTCGCGCGACGGCAGCACGGTGAACCGATCGTGCGGTTGCACGAACACCACGCGCCCGTCTGGGTAACGGAAGCAGAGCATGAGCGGACACTTGCCCGGATGCGCGGCCACGATTTCCGCGACGGCGGCCATGCTCTCCGGCTGCAAGTGCGCGGTGTGCAAACGAAAGTGAACTTGCTTGGTGTATTTCTTCGGCGCGTCTTCGAGCGGGAAAATGTCCTGCGGAAAAATCTTCGGCTTGTCTTCGCCGGTCGTGACTTCGCCCACGACCATGATGGCTTTGTTCAGTTCGAGCAGCGAACGGAACTTGTCATAGTTCTCGTTCATCACGAGGATTTGCACCGAGCCTTCGAGGTCTTCGAGCGTGACCATGGAGTAGGGCTTGCCGGATTTTTTCGAGACGCCGTGCTGCGCCGCTGCGATCATGCCGCCAATGCGCGTCATCGCGCGGTTCGGCAACTCGGCGAGCTTGCCGGTGGTCGCGAGGCAATATTTTTCCAAAATCGGTGCGAACGGCGTGAGCGGGTGGCCGGTGACGTAGAAGCCGAGTAACTCTTTTTCGTGTGCAAGCAGCTCGTGCTGCGGCCACTCGGGCAGATTGGAAATCGCTTCAGGCATTGGTGGTGCTTTTTCTTCGAGCGCGCCGAAGAGTGAGCTTTGTCCCTTTTGCTTGTCGGACAAAATGCTCGCCGCGCGCGACATCGTGCGCTCGATTTGCGCGAACAGCGTGGCGCGCGTCTGGCCGAAGCAATCACACGCGCCGGATTTCACCAACGCTTCCAAAGTTTTTCTGCCGAGCGAGCGTCCATCCACGCGCTCGCAAAGCTCCGCGAGCGTTTTGAATTTTCCGCCTTCGTCGCGCGCTTTAAGAATTGCCTCCACTGCCGCCTGCCCCACGCCTTTGACCGCGACGAGACCGAAGCGGATGATGCGCTCCGGCAAGCGCGTTTGCTCTCCGGAGACAGCCCCGACCATGGCGGCGGTTTGGGAATTCATCCGCGCGGTGGCCGATTCTTTCACCTGCGGCTGGGCTGGGGCGAACGTTACGAAGCTCTCGTTCACATCCGGCGCGAGAACTTCCACACCCATCACGCGCGCTTCGGCGATGAATTGCGCGAGCTTGGCCGTGTCGCCCATGTCGTTCGTCATCATCGCGGACAGGAACTCGACGGGATAATTCGCCTTCAGATACGCGGTCTGATACGCGACCACAGCATAAGCGGCGGCGTGGGATTTGTTGAAACCGTAGCCGGCAAATTTTTCCAGCAAATCGAAAATCTGGTTTGCCTTCGCCTTGGGAATTTTATTTTTCTCCAAGCAACCCTTCACAAAAATCTCGCGATGCTGCTGCATCTCCTCGAGTTTTTTCTTGCCCATTGCGCGGCGCAATAAATCCGCGCCGCCGAGCGTGTAGCCGCCGAGCACTTGCGCGGCCTGCATCACTTGCTCCTGATAAATCAAGATGCCGTAAGTCTCTTTGGAAATGGGTTCGAGCAACGGATGTTCATACTCGACCTTCAAGTCGCCGTGCCGCCGCTTGATGAAATCGGGAATCAGATCCATCGGGCCGGGGCGATACAACGCCACGAGCGCGGTGATGTGTTCCACGCTCGCGATTTGAAACTTGCGGCACAAGTCGCGCATCCCGACGGATTCCAACTGGAAAATGCCGAGCGTTTCCGCGCGGTTGAGCAGGTCGTAAGTTTTTTTGTCGTCGAGCGGAAGCTGATCCACATCCACCGTGATGCCCTGCGTGCGCTTAACCATCTCGCAGGTGTTACGGATGACGGTCAAAGTTTTTAGCCCGAGAAAATCCATCTTCAGCAAACCGAGTTCGCCCACGGGATTCATCGGATACTGCGTGACGATGGCGCCGTCTTCGTCCTGCTTGAGCGGCAGCAAATTCACGAGCGGCTGGTCGCCGATGACGACGCCCGCCGCGTGGACGCTGGAGTTGCGCGCCAAATCTTCCAGCACGAACGCCGTGTCGAGCAGCTCGCGCGTAGTCTCCTCGTTTTCGTAAGCGGCCTTGAGTTCCGGGTTTTGCTTGAGCGCTTTTTCGAGCGACATCTTCAACTCCGTTGGAATCATTTTCGCCAAGCGGTCGCACTCGCTGTAGCTCAAGCCCATCACGCGCCCCACGTCGCGCACGACGGACTTCGCGCCCATCGTGCCGAACGTGACTATCTGCGCCACGGCATCGCGCCCATATTTTTCACGGACGTATTCGATGACGTCCGCGCGGCGGTCGTCAGCAAAATCAATGTCAATATCCGGCGGGTTGACGCGCTCGGGATTTAGAAACCGCTCGAACAGCAGGCCGTAACGAATCGGATCCACGTTCGCAATCTCCAGCAAGTAGGTGACAATCGAACCGGCGGCGCTGCCGCGCGCCACGCACGCGATGCCCTTGCTGCGGCCGTAACGGATGAAATCGCCGACGATGAGGAAGTAGGAGATGAAGCCCGTCTTCTCGATGACGCCGAGTTCGAGCTGTAGACGGTCAATGACGGCCTTGATCGCCTCCTTCTCGTTCGGATTCTTCGGGTCAAACGTCGGCAGCCGCGCCGGGTCATCAATCCCCCCGACGACAAATTCCTTCCCTTCCGCCTTCGCATGGATCGTGTAGCGCGCGAACAAACCTTCCGCGAGCCATTGCCGCAGGAAACCTTCGCGCGTGAAATGTTCCGGCGGATGAAACACCGGATAGTGCAGCGTCTTGAAATCGAACTCCACGTTGCACTTCTCCGCCACCTCCAGCGTGTTCGTCACCGCCTCGGGAACATCCGCGAAACGCGCCTTCATTTCCCCCGCTTCCCGCAGGTAAAACTGCTCCGGCACATAGCCTGCGCTCATGCGTTTGGGATCGCTCAACAGCGATTGCGTGCCGATGCACACGAGGCAATCGTGCGCATGCGAGTGTTTTTTTTCGACGTAGTGGACGTCGTTCGTCGCCACGCACTTCAACCCGAAC
>JBJOPC010000223.1:0-9450 GCA_046050965.1 Verrucomicrobiota bacterium
AATTTCTCCGCGCACCAATTTCTCGCCAGCAGCTACGACGCGTTGCGCGATCCCAAGCAGGTCAACCTCCGCTACGAGACGCCGTGGTTGAGCGAGTTGCTTGTCGCCAATCTGCTCGCGCCCGTCGGCGCGGGAAATTTGTCCACGCACGTTTCGCAGCAGGAATACTCGAAGCTGTTCGAGCGCGACAAAATCGGCGTGAGTTCCGTCACCGAATATCGCAGTCGCGGCCTCTGGGACGAGCAAGGTTCCGTCTATGGGACGTTCGGCAAAACCAGTTTCGCCGTGGACGCCGAGCATCATTCCGACCCCGGCACACGCCCGAACAACGACGTGCGGCAATTCAATCTCTCCGTGAAGTTGAAACAGCAAGTCACCGAGGCCGACACCTTGCTCGTGCAGGCGCAATACTACGACGCCGAGAATGGCGACGTGTCCGAATACTACCACGCTGCGAGCACCAGCCCCACGTTGCGCGTCACGGAGAAACAGCGTCCAAACCTCTATCTCGGCTGGCATCACGAATGGTCGCCCGGCTCGCACACGCTGCTGCTGCTCTCGCGTCTCGACGACACACTGACGAAAAATTCGCCCGACGACACCGCGTGGTTTTTGCGCTACGCGCGCACGACGGGCTTGCCGTTTAATTTCACGCTCGCGCCGTTCGGAGAAAATTATCGCCGCGAATTCGGCGCGTATTCCGCCGAGCTGCAACAGGTTTTTCACAGCGGCGCACACACACTCGTCGCGGGCGCGCGCTTCCAAGCCGGCGGTTTTGAGACAACGACGGCGTTGACCAATCTGTCCGTCAACGTGGACGGCACGAACGTCGTGTGGGCGCAAAATTCCGATACGAAGTTCGCGCGCTTCACCGGCTACGCTTACTACGAATGGCAGCCGCTCGACGCGCTGCAATTCACGGCGGGCGGTGCTTACGATTGGCTGGAGTTTCCCGTGAACATTGACGTGCCGCCGTTGACCGGCGCGAAAGATTCGCGCACAAAATTTTCGCCGAAACTTGGTTTCATCTGGACGCCGCTCGCCGACACGCACCTGCGCGGCGCGTGGACGCGTTCGCTCGGCGGCGTGTCGTTTGACAACAGCGTGCGGCTGGAACCCGTGCAGGTCGCGGGCTTCAGCCAGGCGTTCCGCAGTCTCGCGCCTGAAGGCGTAGCGGGACTCGTGGCTGGCACGGCGTTCGAGACGTGGTCGGTCGCACTTGACCATGAGTTCAAAAAAACGCGCACCTATTTCGGCGTCGAAGCGAATCTGCTGCAGTCCGACGCGCTCAACACCGTCGGCATCGTGACCAACTCGCCCGGCTCGCCGCCCGACGGCCAGTCCAGCACCCGGCAGTCGGTGAATTACCGCGAGCGCACCATAGCCGTCACGCTCAACCAACTTGTCGCGCGCGACTGGGCGTTGGCCGCGCGCTACGCCATCAGCGATTCCGAACTACGCCGCCGCTTCGTGGACATTCCGACGGGCGTCGCCCTTTTACCCGGCGCGAACCAGCACACCGAAGCCGTGCTGCAACAACTCACGCTTGCCGCCATCTACAATCATCCGCGCGGCTTTTTCGCGCGTGGCGAATCCGTCTGGACACACCAAGCCAATCTCGGCGACACCGCCGCCCTACCCGACGCCGACTTCTGGCAGTTCAATCTTTTCGCCGGCTGGCGTTTCTACCATCGCGCCGCCGAACTCCAACTCGGCGTGCTGAATCTCGGCGACCAAGATTACTCGCTCAACCCCGTAAGCCTCTACAATGCCGCGCCGCGCGGACGCGAGTTTGTGGCGCGTTTCAAATTTAATTTCTGACGTGAACCTGCTGCCCGCTCCTCGCTCGCTAAAAATTCTTCCCGGCAAATACCAGTTGCCGCCGTTCGCCGCCGCACAACTCGTCAAGACTCGCGCCCTCGTCCCGCCCATCGTCACCGCGCAGACCGAAGCCGCGCCCGCCGGAGCGGACGGTTACACACTCATGATTGACCGCCACGGTGTGCGCATCGAGTTCCGCGAGCCCGGCGGATTGCGCGCCGCCACCGCCACGTTGCGGCAACTGCTACGCGAGCATGGTCGTGAGTTGCCCTGCCTGTGCATCCGCGATTGGGCCAACTTCGCGCGGCGCGGCGTGATGCTCGACATCTCGCGCGGCCGCGTGCCGAACCTCGCCACGCTGCTCGACCTCGCCGACAAGCTCGCCGATTTCAAAATCAACGAGCTGCAACTCTACACCGAACACACGTTCGCCTACTCGCAGTTCAAACCCGTCTGGCGCGATTGGGGTGCGCTCACAGCGGCGGAAATCCGCACGCTCGACACGCGCTGTCGCGAACTCGGCATTGACCTCGTGCCGAATCAGAATTCTTTCGGTCACCTCCGCGAGTTTCTCGCGCACCCGCCCCTAAAAAAACTCGCGGAAGTTCCCGCGCCTTACGAGAGCGCGACCGGCGATTTCCTGCGTCACCCCAGCACGCTCGCGCCGAACCATCCCGGCACGCTGCCGTTCCTGCGCGGACTTTACGACGAGTTGCTGCCGAATTTTTCCAGCAAGTTCTTCAACGTCGGCTGCGACGAGACGTGGGATTTGGGCCTCGGCCAGAGCAAAAAACTTTGCGCGCGCATCGGCCAAGGCCGCGTATATCTCGATTTCTTGAAAAAAATTCACCGCGAAGTTTCGCGTCGCGGCCAGCGCATGATGTTCTGGGGCGACATCATTTTGAAATATCCGCAACTGATTCCCGAACTCGCCGCGTTCGGTAGGGCGAACCTGCCGGTTCGCCAAATCTCTTCGCCACGCGCCGAGGCTGACCAGCAGGTCAGCCCTACCACTGACCTCATCGCGCTCAACTGGGGTTACGAGGCAAACCATCCGTTCGACCGCGAAGCCGCGCTGTTCGCCAAATCCAAAATCCCATTCTACGTTTGCCCCGGCACTTCGACGTGGATGACATTACTTGGCCGCCACGACAACGCGTTTGCCAACCTCCGCGCCGCCGCCCGCGCCGGGCGCAAGCACGGCGCGCTCGGCTATCTCATCACTGATTGGGGCGATGGCGGTCACCCGCAACCGCTCGCCGTGAGCTGGCCACTCTACGCGTTCGGCGCGAACGCAGCGTGGAGTGAAAAAAGTTTTGATGAATCGCAGCTCCAAAAAGTTTTGAGCCGCGACATCTTCGCCGACCCTACGCAGCGCGTGGCCAAGGCCGCACTCAAACTTGGTTTCGCGCATCTGAAGTTCGGTTACAAGGAGACCAACCAAACTCCCTTCGGCGCGGTCATCGCCGCGCCGCCACCAGAACGCCGCGAGATGTTTTGCCGCAACGGACTGAAATATTACGCGCGGATTCAGCCGCTGAAAATCCGCGCCGCGCTGGCAGAAGTTCGCCGCGCGACGAAACAACTTTCCCGCGCGCAGCCCGCGACTGCCGCCGGAAAAATACTCGCGCGCGAACTGGAATACGCCGCGCGCATGGCCGCGCAGTCGTGTCAAATCATGTTGTGGCAGCAAGCGCTCGCCGCCGGACGCCAGCCCGCCGCGTGGAAGATTGCCGCGCGCGAAATCCGCGAGCTGCAAAAGCTGGAGCGAGAGTTCAACGCCTACTGGCCGCAGCGCAACCAAGGCACGACCCAAACCTGCTCGCCATTTTTGCAGTGGCGCCTTGCGGATTATCTCGCAGGCAAATTGCACTTCACGCCGCAGCAAGCCCGCTTGCGCCACGCCAAGCTCGCCCCGGCGGAGTAGCCTCATCCGCCAATCGCGCGGAAAAATTCTGCATGAACGGGCAACTGGTTCGCCGGGGCATTCCCAACCAGAGTCACGCCCGTCACCGCGATGGACACACGCCGTTTCTCCGGGCAAAATCTTTTCCGATGACTATCGCTGACGTCACTCCACAAATGCCCATGGCCGCCGTGCTGGAACAATTTCCCGGCGCGCAACGCGCCATGTTCCGTCGCTACCACATCGGCGGTTGCAGCAGTTGCGGCTTCCAACCCACCGAAACGCTCGCCGAAGTCTGCGCGCGCAACGGCAACTTGCCCGTGACCGAAGTCCTCGCGCACATCCAATCCAGCCACGAACAGGACGCGAAGATTCTCATCGAACCCAAAGAACTTGCCGCGTTGCGCCAGCAAGACCCTACGCTCCGGGTCGTGGACGTGCGCTCGCGCGAAGAATTTGAAGCGGTGAATATTTCCGGCTCCATTCTGCTTTCCCAAGACGTGATGCGGCAAATCATGGCCGAAGGCACGAACACCCGTCCGCTCGTTCTCCTAGATCACGCCGGGAAATCTGCGCTCGACGCCGCTGCGTATTTCACCGGCCACGGCTTGCAGAATGTTCGCTGCCTGCGCGGCGGCCTCGACGCGTGGGCGCAGGAAATAGACCCCACTATGCGACGTTACAAACTGGGGTGATTCACCACGAAGGCACCAAGACACAAAACTAAATTAAATGAAAAACTTTCCGCGCTTCGTGGTTAATTGAAATCATGAACGACGATTTAGAAAAAAGAATCCGCGCCGCCCTCGCCAACCCGCAGAACATGGGCGAACTCGCCGACGCCGACGCCGTCGGCACGGTGGGCAATTCCGAGTGCGGCGAGATGCTGCGCCTGTGGGTGAAGTTCAAAGACGAAAAAGGCAAGCGCGTGATTGACCGCGCCACGTTCCAATCCTTCGGCTGCGAGACCGCCATCGCCGTGGCCAGCCTCGCGACGGAACTCATTCGCGGTAAGACCGCCGAGGAAGCACTCGCGCTCAAGCCCGAAGACCTCGCGGGCGAACTCGGCCCGCTGCCGCCGATGAAAATCCATTGCTCGCAACTGGTCGAAGGCGCGCTGCGTTCTGCCCTCGAACCGCAACCCGCCGTCGCATCCAAACCCGCCGCTGCTCCCGCCCAAGCACCCACGTTACTCGACAGTTTTTCCGCGCCCAAAAAAGATGGCGTGAAGATTCAGTTTCTGGATTGAGCCGACGCGCTCACCAATCTTTGACCGGCTTGGACTCGTCCTTGGGTTTGCCTTCGGGTTTGAATACGAGCGCTTCCTCGTCGCCCTTTTGGCCGTCGAGCAGGCGCGCGGCTTGGGCGGGCGTCATCTGGCCGGGCTTGGGCTTGGGTTCTTTCTTGTCGGCAGAATCTTTTTTGTCGGGCTTGGACGGCTGCGGCTTTTTCTGGTCGTCCTTTTTATCTTGCTCGTCTTTTTTCTGCTGATCTTTTTTGTCCTGCTCTGATTGCTGTTGGTCTTTCTTTTCCTGCTCCTGCTTCTGCTGGTCTTGCTGCTGTTGCTGCTGCTGTTTTTGTTTGAGCAACTCTTCGAGTTTTTTGAGCTTGGCGTCGTCAGGAAACTGCGCGCGGCCGTTAGTCACGACTCCCAGCGCGGCCGGGACGTTGTTGGAAAGGTAGAGTTGCGCCCCGCCGTGAAAAAACTCATCAGCGGGCGGCACCGGTTGCGCGTGAACCTGCGCCAGCGTGAGCAGCAACAAACTAAGGCTGGCTGGGAGTGGCAATCGCATCTATGTCCTTTAATTTTTTGAGGAAGTCCTCGAACTGTTTCGCAGTGACGGGATTTTTCTGAGTCAGGGCGTCCAAGATTTCCACGGCGCGGTGGTAGTTGCGTTTGCGCGCAGCTTCGCCGGCGTCTTCGCGGGCGCGGCGCGCGGCTTCCAAAAGTTCTTTGAGATACTCGAGGTAAGATTTGGCGAACGCCAAATTAAACGCCGCGTCCCGGTCGTTCTTGTCGAGCGTGACGGCGTTTTGAAAACACTTGATGGCCGTCTCCCAACTGGTTTGGACAGGCTCAAAGTCCGGCAACTTCGCCTGCCCGCTGCGGAAGTGCGCGTTGCCGAGGTTGAACCACGCAGCCTGCTGCAACTTCACGTCGCGGGCGTTCAGCACGACGGTGAAATGCGCGATGGCCGCGTCGTAATTCGTCGCGCCGTAAGCCGCCGCGCCCGCATTGAACACGAGACGCGTGTCGTTTTTTTTGTCCTCGGCGATGAGCCGTTCGTATTCCGTCTGCGCGGCGGAAAAATTCTTCGCGTGGTAATCCTTCAACGCGCTGCGCGGCGAAGCCTGAACGTCAACGGGCAACAACAACCCAGCTAAAACAACCGCGACCACGACTTTGGACTTTGGACTGGACCCCGAAAGCTTTCGGGGTTGGACCTTGGACGTGGCTCGCTCCGGCCAGAACATTTCCGCGAACAACAACCCGATCGCCAGCGCGAGCGGCCAGTGGAATTGCTCGTGGTAGCGGCGCACTTGCTTCGCCGCTTGATCCGCTTTCGGCAACGGCGCGATGCCGCGTTCGTAAAGTGTGTCCACCGTCTTCGCGCCGCGCAACGGCAGGTAAAAACCGTTGCCCGCCGCCGCGAGGTCTTGCAAAAGTTTTTCGTTCAGCCGCGATTTCACCACGTTGCCCGCGCCGTCGCGCACGAGATTGGGATTCAGAATCGCACCGTCCGCCGAGCCGATGCCGACCGTAAAAATCCGCAGACCATCTTTCGCCGCCGACTTCGCCGCTTCAATCGCACCTTCGTCGTTGTCCTCGCCGTCGGTGAGTAGCACGAGCACACGATGACTGTCGCCTTCCTTGAAAACCGTGGACGTGATGTTGATGGCTTCGCCGATGGCCGTGCCGCCTTGCGGAATGATATTCACATCGAGTGCCTCGACACTCTGCCGGAACGCCGTCTCGTCCACGGTCAACGGGCATTGCAAAAACGCGCCGCCCGCGAACGCCACGAGGCCAAGCCGATCCGCCTTGGCCTGCTGCATCAAATCGAGCGCGGCGAGTTTCGCGCGCGCGAGGCGATTCGGCGCGATGTCGTCGGCAAGCATGGATTTGGAAACGTCAATCGCCACGACGATGTCCAGCCCGCGCAGATGAATTTCCTCTTGGCTGAATCCATATTGCGGACGCGCGAGCGCGACGAGCGCGAGTGCCACCGCGAGCGTGAGCAACGCGAACCGGATTTTCTGCCGCGTCACCGACACGCCCGCCGTCAGCGCGGGCAACAATCGCGCCTCGATGAATTGCGTCATCAGCCGCTGGCGAGTTTTCAGTGACCACCAGAAAAACGCCGCCACCACTGGCACGACCACCAGCAGCAGCCACAGAAAAATTGGATGCTCAAATCTCACGGTAGTTTCCTCCAAATGGTTTGGCCGAGCGCGATTTCTGCGAGCAACGCTAACACACCCGCCGCCACGAACCACGCGCAACGCTCGTCGTAGTGCGAATATTTTTTAACCGTCGCCTCGGTCTTCTCCAGCTTGTCAATTTCGGCATAGATGGCTTGGAAATTTTCCGCGTTGTCGGCGCGATAATATTTGCCGCCGGTCTTTTCAGAAATTTTCGTCAGCGTGTCTTCGTCAATATCTACGGGCTGCTGTTGATAAACCGTCTGACCAAACGCATTGCGCCCGACCGGCATTGGCGCCATGCCGCGCATTCCGACACCGATGGTGTAGGCCTTCACACCTAACGCCGCTGCGGCTTCGGCGGCGGTGAGCGGCGCGACTTTGCCCGCGTTGTTCACGCCGTCGGTCATGAGAATGACAATCTTGCTCTTCGATTTGAGTTCGCGCAGACGGTTGATGGCCGTGCTCAAACCAGAGCCAATTGCTGTCGCGTTCGCGTCAATCGTGCCGATTTGCAAACGGTCTAAATTCATCAGCAGAAAATCGTGATCAAGCGTCAGCGGCGTGGCGATGTAAGCCTGCGACGCGAACACCACGAGGCCAATGCGGTCGTTCGGGCGTTTGCGGATGAATCCCTCCAAAACCTTGCGCGCCATCTCAAAACGGTTCACACGCTCGCCCCTCACTTCAAAATCCGCCGACATCATGCTGCCCGACAAATCAAACGCCACCACGATATCCACGCCACTCGCCGTCACTTTCGTCTCGCTTTCCACATGGCGCGGTTGCGCGAGCGCGATGATGAACAATGCCAAGGTCAGCCAGCGCAACGTCGCGAGGAAATTCCCCGTGCGCGAACGCGTCGCGCCGGTGAGTCCCGCCGCCAGCTTGACGGATGAATACAAGAAAGCCGCCGTCGGCCCGCGCTTGCCCTTGAGCCACGCCGCGAGCGGCAGCAACAAGAGCAGCAGCAAATAATATGGATGGGCAAAAGTCATTCTGCTTCTGGATTCTGGATTCTGGATTCTGGATTCTCGGCATCCGCCGTTTCATCCACCAAGCGCATCGCCGCGCCGTATAGTTCGCGCAACTCCGTTTCGCCCGGTTCGTATTTGGCGAACTTCACGAGGTCGCAGCTTTCCAAAAATTTGCCGAGACTTTCCTTCTGCGGCTTCGTCAATAAATCCGTCGCGCTCAACTCACGCAAAAATTCCTCCGTCGTCCGCTCCGGCGCGCGGAAAGTGAACCGCTCTTCCAAATACGCGCGCTCGGCGTCACTCACCGCCACGCAGAACGGCTTCGGCTGCGTGATAAGCGGCAACGCCTCGCGCAATTTCTGTCGCGCGCGCACGTGCGCTGGAATTACCGGAGCAGGCGCAATGTAAGTCATGCGTTTGTGCAAACGCCGCCAGAACCAAATCGCCACCGCCAGCACCGCGAGCAACGCCAGCACCCAACCGAGCCAATCCCACACGCTTGTGATGGCGATGGGCGGCTTAAGTTCGCGAATGTCGTTCACGCCCGAAGCGAGCGCGGACGTGGTGGAATTGTTGTTGGTTACAATCATGTGCGAAACTCACGCCAAGACGCCAAGGCGCAAAGAATTTCTTCTTCGTGGCTTTGCGGCTTTGCGTGAAACAAGCTGTTTTTCATCCGCGCGCCCTCCGCTTTTCCCGCGTCTCGAAAAACTTCCCCAACGCCGTGCCGTAGGGCACATCGGTGCGGAGTTGGATGGAATCAATGCCCGACGAGCGGAACTGCTTCGCTAGTTCGCCAATCTGCTTTTGCTGACGCAGTGCGAAGGCCTCGCGCCCGCTGGTGTGCGCGGTATTTAACTCCACGACTTCACCCGTCTCCGCGTCTTCCAGCACGAGGCGGCCGAGCGCAGGCAATTCCAGTTCGTAACGGTCGGTGATTTGCACGGCGACGACATCGTGCTTGCGATTGGTCTGGCGCAGGGCGGTCTGCGTGGCCTTGGACAACGGCCCGGTAGCTTTGGAGTGCGCGGACATGTCCGCGCTTTGGGACTGGGAGACATGTCTCCCAGTCGAAAGCGGCGACATGTCGCCGCACTCCAAAAAATCAGAGACCACCACCGTCACAGCTTTGTGCGATTGCACGCGCAGCAAAAATTCCAACGCGACGTTTAGATTCGTCCCGCGCCGCTTCGGCTCGAAGAACAACACCTCGCGGATGACGCGCAGGACGTGGCTGCGGCCTTTGCGCGGCGGGATGAATTTCTCCACCTCGTCGCTGAAGAGGATGAGGCCGACCTTGTCGTTGTTGCGGATGGCGGAGAA
>JBJOPC010000224.1:0-7277 GCA_046050965.1 Verrucomicrobiota bacterium
ATTCTTGGCGGCACGGCCACAATCGTCATGACCGCGCTCGCCTTGCACGGCAATCCCTACGCGCAACCGAACGTCAGCGGCTTGGGCAATTTCCTCCACACCTTCATGGCAGCGTTCAACCCCGACCAATTCGCCCTGCCGCTCTTCGCAGGCTTGATCATGCTCGCGCTGACGCTCGTATTCCTGGTGCTGGTGTGCATCAACCGCACCCGCCTGCCGCTGATGCTGCTCGTTTTGATCTTCGCCGTCGCGCCGACGAACTCCTTCCTCTGCCACTGGTTTGACAACGAACAGCGCGGTCACTTGTTCGGCTATTGGTTCGGCCACGATATGTTCACGCCGCCGTTCAACGCTAAAGACGGCAAGCCGCTCTACCCCGAAATGGCGCGGCACGCGATTCTCTACGGCGGCACCGACCCCGGACGTTTCGCGCCGACCTACATGATTTTCGACGAAAGCTTCACGCCAGCGGAAAAGAAAATTGACCCGAAGTTCGACCGCCGCGACGTCTATATCATCACCCAGAACGCCCTCGCGGACGGCACTTACCTGATGTATATCCGCTCGCACTATAACCGCAGTTCGCAAAAAGCGATGGGCATGGACGTGCCGTTCTTCCAAGAACTCACGCGCACCAAATCCGACCGCGAAGAATACAAGACGAACGCGATTTCTAAACTCCTCTCCAAACCGCTCGACACTTTCTTCACTGGCGTCGGCGAAACCATCGAGAAAGATCGCCGCGTTGGCACGTCCTACTTCAAGCCCGAAGTTTTCACCGACCTAAAAAAATTCACCGCGCGCCTGTCTGCCCACAGCACGGCGTTCGACAAACAACTCTTCGACGGCCTCTCCGCCAGCACCAAGTCGCTGCTCAATGGCGGCAACGAAACCCAACTCCGCGCCGCCCTCGCTGCTGATTTGAACAAACTCCTCGACGCCGGGTTCTACGACGACAAGGAAATCGTCAAACTCGTCGAAGACCGTTACCCCGCCGTCGCCGAGTGGGAAAAAGCCAAAGCCCGCCGCCGCGAACTCACGCAAGGCCAATCGCCCGAAGCCCTCGCGCAAGTCACCCCCAGCCTCGACTCCGCCGTCGCCATCGGCCAACAACGCGTCTCCGCGCTCACTGAAAAAATCCAGTCCGCCGCCGACGCCATCGCCGCCAACCTCACCGCCAACGGCGTCCCGCTCACGCCGCGCCTGAAAAAATTCATCGCCGAAGCCCCGCACCAACCGCGCAACTTCACCAAAGTCCGCCTCATGCGCCAACTCGTCGAAGCCGCGTTCCCCCAAGAAATCGCCGTCAGTCTTGGTGGTGTCTATCCCGATCTTGAGATGTATATTTCCACGCCCGAAGACTCCGCCCAGTGCTTCGCTGATTACATGGCCGACGCCGGCGAACGCGCTCGCCGCGGCCAACTCAAGCCCGGCGAAAACGTCAGCGTCGAAGGCGGCAAACTACAAGTCTCCGGCCAAGTCGCCGTCATGTCCATCAACGGCTACATCAGCAAAAACATGTTCGACCAGAACCCCGACAACGAATTCTACGTCGAAGAAAGTTTCCCCATGGACTGGATGTATGACTACATCACTCCCTTCGGCGTCATCATGAAAGTCAACCGCCAGCCCCTCGCCGAAATCTCCCAAGAAATCTGCGACCGCGACCACGAATTCTGGAGCCAATACTCCGCGCGCTTCATCGGCAACTGGATTACCTACGACACCTCCGTCAAAGACGTTTGCGACTGGGCCGAGAAAACTTACCTGCGCCACGACTTCTCCGGCTTCAAAGGCGACCGCGCCTTCGTCCGCGACGACTCCGGCCAGAAAGCCTTCTCCAAACTCCGTAGTTCCATCGCCTCCTCGATTTATGTCCATCGCGCCGGCAAGTCCAAAAATAATATCGAGCAAGCCCGCATGATCAAAGAAGCCGACTTCGCGCTCAAGCAAGCCTACGCCTACTGCCCCTACTCCCCCGAAGCCGTCTACAACTACGTCTCCCTCCTCGCCAACACCGGACGCGGCACCGACGCCCTCCTTATCGCCAGCACCGCCCTCAAGCTCGACCCCTACAATGATTCCTTCAAAGGTCTCGTGAAAAATCTGGAAGGCTACAGCAGCAACCAAATCCCGCCGCTGCCCGCCAAAGACAAACTCGCCGAGACCCTCGGCAAAATGGAAGCCGACTTCAAAGCCAACCCGGAAAATTTCCAGAACGCCTTTGACCTCTCTGCTGCTTACCACCAACTGGGCCGCACCAACGACGCCTTCGCCGTGCTCAAAAAAATCAGCGACAGTCCCAAGGCCGACGCCGGCGTCCTGCTCGTCGTCGCCCAAGCCAACGCCGCCATGAACGACTTTCCCGCGCTCGAAAAAACCCTCGCCCGCATCCTCGTCCTCGCGCCCGACGATCCCGAAAACCACTACAACGTCGCCGCTCTCAAAAGCGTCCTCGGCAAAAAAGAAGAAGCCCTCGCCGCCTTCGCCAAGTGCGCCGAACTGAACGCCCCGCGCCTCGCCAAAAATCCCAAAGCCCGCGACCTCGTCACCGCCGCGCAAACCGACGACCGCTTCGCCCCCATCCGCGACACGCCGGAATTCAAAAAACTCATCGGCAAATAATTTTGCCCGCCACGAACATTACCGACGCGCGTCACCGCCCGTCGGTTTTTTCTTTCGTGTGTTTCGTGTGCTTCGCAGTTAAAAATCTGCCCGCGTAACCCGCCATGAAGCAGACCCAAACCATCCTCGACGAAATTCTCGTCCACGTCCGCCGCGAACTCGCCGCCGCGCAAGCCGCCCGCCCCGCGTCCGAGTTGCGCCACATGATTGCCGCCGCGCCGCCCGTCCGTTCCATGAGCGCCGCGTTGAAAAAAAGTTTTGGTCTCATCGCCGAAATCAAAGACCGCTCTCCCAGTCAGGGCGAAATGCGAAAACAAAATATCGCCGCCGCGCCCGCCGCCTACGAGCAGAGCAAAATTGTCCGCGCCATTTCCGTCCTCACCAACGCCAGTCATTTCGGCATGAGCTTGGAACGCCTCCGCGCCGTCCGCGCCGTCACCACCAAGCCCATCCTCCGCAAAGATTTTATCTTCGACGAATATCAAATCCTCGAAGCCCGCGCGTTCGGCGCCGACGCCGTGCTGCTCATGGCCAACCTGCTCGACGCCGACGAACTGCAAAAACTTTTCACCGCCACCCGCGCGCTCGGCATGGACGCTCTCTTCGAGTGCCATGACCGGGAACAAATTTCCCAAGTCCCGGCCGGCGCAGAAATCTACGGCATCAACAGCCGCACTTTCGCCGTGGGCAGCGGGCAATACGCCGCCGCCCGCGAACAACGCGCTGCCGGAGCGCAACAAGATTTCACCACTGACTTGAGCCGGTTCGACATCGGCAAATTCCTCCCCCCCGCCGCCGTGCGCGTCGCCGAGAGCGGCATCCACCCGCACACCATCGCCGCCGTGCGCGACCAACAAAACTTCCACGCCGCGCTCGTCGGCACTTCCTTGCTCGTCGCCGAACACGGCGTCGAACGCGAACTCACCGCGTTTGAAACCGCGCTCGCCGCCCAATGAAACCCACCGTCTGGATCACCGGCGCGGGCGGACTGATCGGCAATTACCTCGTCCAAACCGCCGCGCAATTCGTCCCGCAATTTCACGCCGTCGGCCTCACGCGCACGCTCGACCTCACCGACCACGCCGCTGTGCGCCGCGAATTCCAAAAACAAAAACCGCAACTCGTCATCCACTGCGCTGCCATGAGCCGCAGCCCCGAGTGCCAAGCTAAACCCGAACTCGCGCGCCGCATCAACGTGGACGCCACCGCTCACCTCGCGCAACTGGCCGCCGAAATTCCCTTCGTCTTTTTCTCCACCGACCTCGTCTTCGACGGCGAACGCGGGAATTATTCCGAGACCGACGACATGAATCCCATCAGCATCTACGGCGAGACGAAAATTGCCGCCGAAGAACTGCTCCACGCCCATCCGCGCTGCCTGATTCTCCGCTGCGCTATCAATGCCGGAAAATCTCCAACCGGCGACCGTGGTTTCAATGAGCAGATGCGCGGCGCGTGGGCGAGCGGCCAGATGTTCCGCCTCTTCACCGATGAATTCCGCTGCCCCATTCCCGCCGCCGTCAGCGCCCATGCGACGTGGGAACTCGTGCAACAAAACGCCATCGGCATTTTCAATTTGGGCGGCGCAGAAAAACTTTCCCGGCACGCCATCGGTCGGATTCTCACCGCGCGTCGCCCCGAGTGGTCGGCGCAAATAATCGCCGCCTCGCGCAAGGAATACACCGGTGCGCCGCGTCCCGGCGACGTCTCGCTCGACTGCCGCAAGGTGCAAAAACTCCTGTCGTTCTCGCTGCCGAAATTCAGCGCATGGGTCGCAGAAAATCCGAACGACATTTTTTGAACCACGAAGACACAAACGCACGAAGCCGGGAAAACTTTGTGCCTTCGTGCCTTTGTGGTTAATTTTCCGCCGTGAATCAGACGTATCGCGGCCGCCTCGCACCCTCGCCCACCGGCCACTTGCACCTCGGCCACGCGCGCACATTTTGGTTTGCGCAACAGCGCGCGCGCGCGGCGAACGGCACGTTGGTTCTCCGCAACGAAGACTTGGATTCCGCGCGTTACCAAATGCAATTCGTCGCCGCCATGCTCGAAGACCTGCGCTGGTTCGGTTTCGAGTGGAGTGAAGGCCCGAACATGGGTGGCGACTGCGCACCTTACAACCAGAGCGAGCGCATGAGTTTTTATCGAGTCGCGTTTGAGAAGCTGCGTGCCGGAAATTTCATCTACCCTTGCTACTGCTCCCGCAAAGACATCGCCGCCGCCGCCCGTGCCCCGCACGCCGAGGACGACGACGAACCGATTTATCCCGGAATCTGTCGCACCAGAATCCCAACTCCCAACTCCCAACTCCCAACTCCGAAGCCTGCCTGGCGTTTCCGCGTCCCCGACGGCGAGGTGATTAACTTCACCGACGAAAATCTCGGTGCGCAATCATTCGTCGCGGGCAAAGACTTCGGTGATTTCATCGTGTGGCGGCGCGATGATTTTCCGTCCTACCAACTCGCCTGCGTAGCGGATGATGCCGCGATGCACATCAGTGAAGTCGTGCGCGGCGCGGATTTGCTCAAGTCCACCGCGCGGCAACTCCTGCTCTACCGCGCACTTGGTCACACGCCGCCGAAATTTTTCCACTGCGAACTCTTACGCGACGAACACGGCGTCCGCCTCGCCAAGCGGCACGACGCCTTGAGCCTGTGCGCCCTCCGCGCCGCCGGGCAAACGCCAGAGCAACTCCGCGCAAGCTGGGTTGCGTGATGGCAATCTCCGCTCGGAGTTCCGCCTTTAGGCGGCTTGTAAAATACAAGCGCCCCAACCGCATAAATGCGGAACTCCGAACACAGACGCGAACTCCGAACAAATTTCAGCTTTCAGTTTTCAGCTTTCAACTTTTCCACTAGCCTCCGCGCCCATGAATGAAGTTCTCGTCATCGGCCACCGCAATCCCGACACGGACGCCATCTGCTCGGCCATCGGCTACGCGGAGTTCAAGCGTCGCACTGGTTTGCCCGAAGCCGTCGCCGCGCGCTGCGGCGAGACCAACGACCGCATTGATTTCGTCCTGAAATCTTTTGGCGTGGACGCGCCGAAATTTGTCACCGACGTTTCGCCGAAAGTCCGCGACGTGATGCAGTCTAAAATCTTGAGCGTCTCGCCCGACGCCACCGCCGCCGTCGCCCTCGGCCTCATGGATGACCACAACGTCCGCATCCTCCCCGTCCTCGACGACGCGCAAAAATGCTGCGGCCTGCTCTCGCTCTTCAAATTGAGCAAATTTCTTTTTCCTGCGCCGAACCGGCTGATTGATTCGCGCCGCGTGCTGTCGTCGCTGACAAACTTGGCGCAGACGCTCGGCGGGAAAATTCTGTTCGCCCATGACGCCGACCGCGAAGAAGAGCTTGTGCTGACCATCGGCGCGATGAGCCAAAAATCTTTCGGCGAACGCTTGGAAAAATATCCGCGCGAACGCCTCGCCGTCGTTGTGGGCGACCGCGACAACATCCAGTTGCTCGCCATCCGCGAAGGTGTGCGCGTGCTCATTGTCACCGGCGGACTGCTCGCACAACCGGAAATTCTTGAACTGGCGAGAGAGAAAAAAGTTTCCGTTATTTCCACGCCGCACGACACCGCGACGACCGCCGCGCTCTGCCGCGCCGCCGTGGCTGTGCGTCACATGATTAACGAAAGTTTCCTCGCGCTCGCCGAGAACGCCCCGCTCGCCGCCGTGCGCGCCAACGCCACGGCTTCCGGTTACGCCGCGTTCCCCGTGCTGAACGATGACGGCCGCACGGTGGGCATTTTGTCCAAGACGGATTTTTTGCGACCGGTGCAACGGCGGTTGATTCTCGTGGATCACAACGAACTCTCGCAAGCCGTGCAGGGCGCGGATCAAGTGGAGATTCTGGAGATCATTGACCATCACCGCATCGGCACGCTGACGACGCAGCAACCGATTCTGTTCCGCAACGAACCCGTCGGCTCCACCAGCACCATCGTCGCGGATTGTTTTTTCAAGCAGAACGTCGAATTGTCCCAGTCCATCGCGGGCTTGCTGCTCGCGGGTTTGGTTTCCGACACGCTCAATCTCACGTCGCCCACCACCACGCCGCGCGATTCGCAAGTGCTGCGGCAGTTGGAAAAAATCGCAGGCGTCAACGCGCGCGAGTTCACGGAAAAACTTTTCGCCAGCGGCTCGCTGCTCACACTCAAGTCCGCGCCGCAAGCCATCACGACCGATTGCAAAGAATACCGCGAAGGCGACGCCACGTTCAGCGTCGCGCAAATCGAGGAGGTAGGCTTCGATCAATTTTGGAAACGCAAAGAGGAATTGCTCACCGCGCTCGGCGATTACCAACGCGGTCGCGGCTATCTTTTTTCCGCGCTGCTCGTCACCGACGTGGCCACGCAAAGTTCGCTGCTGCTGCTCGCGGGCGCGAAGAAATATTCCAGCCGCATAGATTATCCCGAACTCGAACCGGGCATTTTCGAGCTGCGTGAAGTTGTGTCGCGCAAAAAACAGTTACTACCTTACCTCACGCACTGCCTGCAACGGATGCGCACGGAAGCGTGACGCGGAATGGTTTGGAATAAGGGAGCTCGGAAGGCAGGAGGAGAAAACGACGCCCACCAATTTTGTTTCCCTTCCTGCTTTCCTAGCTTCCGTATTCAAAGATTTTTTTCACCGCCGATTC
>JBJOPC010000225.1:0-7145 GCA_046050965.1 Verrucomicrobiota bacterium
ATCGTCACGCCGTCAGCGGGATTGTTGAATCCGAATCATTACCTCGCCGTCGCTATCAATTATCTCCTCACGCATCGTCCGCAGTGGAACAAAAATTCCGCCGTTGGCAAAACGCTCGTCAGCAGCAGTATTATTGACCGCGTGGTCGGCGCGCTGGGCCGCAAGCTCATGGAAGTGCCGGTGGGTTTCAAGTGGTTCGCGCCCGGACTCGCGGATGGCTCGGTGTGTTTCGGCGGCGAAGAAAGCGCGGGCGCAAGTTTCCTGCGTCGCGACGGCAGCGTGTGGAGCACGGACAAGGATGGATTGATTCTCGGCCTGCTCGCGGCGGAGATTTGCGCGACGACCGGCAAAGACCCCGGCCAGCATTACGCGGAACTCACCGCCAAGTTCGGCGCGCCAAGCTACAAGCGCATTGACGCCGCCGCCACGCCGGAACAAAAAGCCGCCTTCAAAAAACTCACGCCCGCCGCCGTCACCGCAAAAACTTTGGCGGGAGATGCTATCACGCAAAAGCTCACGCGTGCGCCCGGCAACCACGCGGACATCGGCGGCTTGAAAGTGGAGACGGAGAATGGCTGGTTCGCGGCGCGGCCGTCCGGCACGGAAAACATTTACAAGGTCTATGCCGAGAGCTTCAAGGGCGCGGCGCATTTGGACACGATCATTGCCGAAGCGCAGGCGATGGTGACCGACGCGTTGAAGTGAGTCCAACTTGCCCGCTTGTAACTCGCGCGCGGCATTTCTATTCTTTGCCCATGCGCGCCGTCCAAGTTTCTCTCGCTGAACGCAGTTATCCCATCCTCATCGGGCCGGGCTTGCTCGCGCGTCTCGGCGCGCATTGCGCCAAGCTCAAGCTCGGCCAACGTTGCGCCATCATCACCGACACCAACGTCGGCAAACGCTACGCCAAAGAAGTTTTCAATTCCCTCGCGCGCGCCGGTTTTGCGCCAAGTCTTATCGTTGTGCCGGCGGGCGAAACGGCCAAGAGCCTCGCCAATGTGCAACGTTGCTACGACTTGCTCGCGGAACATCGGCTTGAACGCAAATCTTTTATCGTTGCGCTCGGCGGCGGCGTGGTGGGCGACCTTGCGGGGTTTGTAGCGGCGACTTATCTGCGCGGCATTCCGTTCGTGCAAGTGCCGACGACGCTGCTCGCGCAGGTGGACAGCTCTGTCGGCGGTAAGACCGGTGTGAACTTGAAGGCGGGCAAAAATCTCGTCGGCGCGTTCCATCAACCGCGACTCGTGCTGTGCGATCTCGACGTGCTGAAAACCTTGCCTGACCGCGAATTTCGCGCCGGTCTCGCCGAGGTCATCAAATACGGCATCATCTACGACGCGCCGTTCTTCGCGCGGCTCGAACGCGATTTACCGCGCCTGCTTAAACGCCAAGTCGCCACGCTCGCTGCCGTCATCGCGCGCTGTTGCGAGGTCAAGGCCGAGGTGGTGAGCCTAGACGAGACCGAGTCCGGGCTGCGCGCGATTCTGAATTTCGGCCACACCATCGGCCACGGACTCGAAGCGATTTCTAGCTACGGAAAATATCTGCACGGCGAAGCCATCAGCATCGGTCAGATTGCGGCGGCGAAACTTTCCGTGCGCGAAACTGATTTGCTCGAACGCGACGCGCAACGCATTGCCGAACTGTTCCGCCGCGCGGGTTTGCCCACGTCGGTGAAACTGAATCCCGCCGCGCGTAAGAAACTTTTTACCGCCATGAAACTCGACAAGAAAGTCAGCCACGGCGAAATCACCTTCGTGCTGGCGGAGCGCATCGGGAAAGTTGTCTGGTCGCAACTCGTAACCGATGCGGCGGTTCACCGTGCGTTCGATGAAGTGGCAGAGCCGACGCAGATTTTGTTTTGAAGTGTGGCGACTTCGTCCCGCAGGGACGTTGGAGAATAGCCCGGCGTTTCAACGCCGGGAACGAAGCGGTGGCGGATGAGTTCCGAAGGAACGGCTGAAACAACGAAGAGCCAAATCAGCCGTCCCTTCGGGACTCAGGCTCGCGCGGGCAACCCGGCGTTGAAACGCCGGGCTATTGTCAGATAGTCCCTCCGGGACAAAACCTCGACCAGAAGTTTAGAACTGCGGAATTTTAGTTAGCCAGCCTTCGTCCCAAACTTCGCCACGGACTTTTGCAGTTCGGGATATTTCGCCGCCGCTTGTTCCTGCGTAAGTCCTTCGACCGCGGCTTCCCACCATTTTTGCAGCGAGCGCACACCTGCCGCCGGGCCGTCGGGATGCGCCATGATACCGCCGCCTGCCATGTAGAGCAGGTCGATCGTGCGGGTGCGACGAAAAGTTTCGCACGCCTGCCCGCCCCATTGGCCGGAGGAGACGACGGGCAACACTGTGCTGCCAAGCATCGGTTGCAAACACGCCGCGATGGAGCGCACGACCGAATCGTCGCTCTCCCAAAATTTATTCGCGATGCCATTGACGTGAAGTTGATCTACGCCCGCGAGCCGCCAAAGTTTTTGATATGCGGGAAACTCAATGCCAAGTAACGGATGGCGGTTCAACATTCCCCAGCCGTTGCGATGCCCATGAATCGCCAGCGCGCCTTGGTCGCAAAGCTTTTTCGTCGCACTCAAGCCTACGCTGTTGATGGAAATCATCGCGCTCGTGCCGCCGGCAGAAATAATTTTTTCGTAGTGCCGCTGCATCGCATCAAGTTCGTCGCTGATATTGAAGGCATACATCACGCGTTTGCCGGTGCGGTCGGCGTGGGCATTGAGCACGCGCATGATGGCGTCCACGCGCTCGTCGAACGGCGAGTGCGGTGGGTTGGTCATGAGTTCGTCGTCCTTGATGAAATCAATGCCGGCTTCGGCCAAAATCTTTACGAGCGCGGCTGTCTGCGTAGGTGAGAGGCCGATGCTCGGTTTGATAATCGTGCCAATGAGCGGGCGACCGACGACGTTCGTGAGTTGGCGGCAACCGGCGACGCCGAACTTTGGCCCGCGAAAATTATGGGTGAACGACGGTGGCAACTCCACGGACATCAACTTCAAGCCGGTGAACGCGGTGATCTCGTAAAGATTTCCCTGAATGGTGGAAACGAGCGCGGGCAAATTGCCGCCCATGTTTTCCAGCGACCACGAGACGACGACTTCGGCGCGTTGAAATTTGCCGCTGGCCGAGCGCGCGCCGGGCAGCGCGGGGGTCGTGACAGTTTCGAGCGGCGTGATTTTTTCCACACGCGCGGCGAAGCGTTGCTTGAGCTCATCCGTCTCGCCCGGCACGGCGACGAACGTGCCGGAAGATTGTTCGCCCGCGAGCGTGGCAGCGGCCTGCTCGACGGCGAGCGGAGTTTCGATGAAGTAAGTTGCTACGATGCGTTCCACAGGTGCGGCAAAGCGTAAGTTTCCGCCGCGCGGTTCACAACTGCGATTTAACTCACTTGCGTTACATCCCCGTGATCATCTGCTCCAGCTTCACCGTGTCGGCGGCGAAGGCGCGGATGCCTTCACTCAATTTTTCCGTGGCCATAGCATTCTCGTTCATCAACCAGCGGAAATTGTTTTCGGTGACGACGAGGCGTTCGAGTTTGGTTTGCTTGGCGATTTCAGGACTCAACTTGCGCGCGAGCGGGGCTTCGGAATTTTTCAGTTCTGCGAGCAGGTTGGGGCTTATGGTCAGTAGGTCGCAGCCAGCGAGTTCTTGAATTTCGCCGACGTTGCGGAAGCTCGCGCCCATCACTTCGGTGGTATGGCCGAACTTTTTGTAGTAAGCGTAAATTTCTTTCACGGAAACCACGCCGGGATCTTCCGCCGCCGCGTAATCTTTGCCGGTGGATTTTTTATACCAGTCGAGGATGCGCCCGACGAACGGCGAGATGAGTTGGCACTTGGCTTCGGCGCAGGCGACGGCTTGGGCGAGCGAGAAGAGCAGGGTGAGGTTGCAGCGGATGCCTTCGCGTTCCAAAACTTCGGCGGCGCGAATGCCTTCCCATGTCGTGGCGATTTTGATGAGCACGCGGTCACGGGTGATGCCGCGTTTCTCGTAGAGCGCGATGAGTTGGCGGCCTTTGGCAATCAACGCTTCGGTGTCGAACGCGAGGCGCGCGTCGGTCTCGGTGGAGACGCGCCCAGGGACGACTTTCAAAATCTCGAGGCCGAACGCGACGAGCACGTCGTCGAGGATGGCGTCCATCTGCGCGCGCCCCGTCAAATTGGTTTTGCGATTGTCGGTCACGGCCTTTTCCACAAGCGCACGATACTCGGGCATCTGCGCGGCTTTGAGGATGAGCGAGGGATTCGTAGTGGCGTCGCGCGGCGCGAACTGCTTGAGCGAGGTGAAGTCGCCGGTGTCGGCCACGACGGTGGTGAATTGTTTGAGTTGATCGAGTTGGTTGCTCATAGGAAAACGGGGTTGCGCGGGCAAAGTGGTGGAGTGCGGCGGGAAAGGCAATGCGGAGTTTGTGACGTAAAAGAAACGGGCGAGGCTTGCGGCCTCGCCCGTTCGTGAATCGGTTTTACCAGCTTCGGTTACTTCTTGCCCTTCTTGGTCGGCACAGTTGCAATCGTCTGCAAGATGCGGCTGGCGATCTTGTAGGGGTCGCCTTGGGAATTCGGGCGGCGGTCTTCGAGGTAACCTTTGTAGCCGTTGTTGGCGAAGCTGTGCGGGACGCGCACGGACGCACCACGGTTGGCAATGCCATAGTTGAATTTGTCAATGGACTGCGTTTCATGCAGGCCGGTGAGGCGGAGATGATTGTCCGGGCCATACACGGCGATGTGTTCGTTCTTGTATTTATCGAACGCCGCCATGAGCGCTTCAAAGTATTCCTTGCCGCCGACTTCGCGCATATGGGTGGTGGAGAAATTGGAGTGCATTCCGGAACCGTTCCAGTCCACGTCTTTGCCGAGCGGCTTGCAATGCCAGACGACGTCCACGCCGTAGCTTTCGCAGAGGCGCATGAGGAGGTAGCGGGCAACCCACATCTGGTCGGCAGCATGCTTCGAGCCTTTGCCGAAGATTTGGAATTCCCATTGGCCCTTTGCCACTTCGGCGTTGATGCCTTCGTGGTTGATGCCAGCGTCGAGGCAGAGGTCGAGGTGCTTCTCGACGATTTCGCGGGCGACATCACCGACAGCGTCGAAGCCGACGCCGGTGTAGTAGAGACCTTGCGGGAACGGGAAACCACCGCCGCACGGGAAGCCGAGGGGCTTGCCATTTTTGTAGAGGAAATATTCCTGCTCGAAACCGAACCACGCACCGGGGTCGTCGAGGATGGTCGCGCGAGCGTTGGACGGATGCGGCGTCTTGCCGTCCGGCATCATGACTTCGCACATCACGAGCACGCCGTTTTTGCGGGTGGTGTCGGGGTAGCAAGCCACGGGCTTGAGCATACAATCAGACGTGCGGCCTTCGGCTTGGCGCGTCGAACTGCCGTCGAAACCCCACATCGGGAGTTCTTCGAGTTTCGGAAATTTGGCGAACTCTTTGATTTGAGTTTTGCCGCGAAGGTTGGCGACGGGTTCGTAACCGTCGAGCCAGAGGTATTCTAATTTATATTTGGCCATGTGCGTGAGCGTTGGTTGATGGTTAATGCTGCGTTTATTTTTCCACTTCAAACGTGGTGGAAATGTTTAAGCAATGAGCCTGCCGATTTGCGCCAGTTGCTTCAAGACTGAATTATTCACAAAGCGGGTATTGCGAAAATTGATGAAAATAATTTCTGCCTCGCAGCGTGGGCTGGTGGGCGGCTGTCGTTTTTTATCCGCGCAGGAAAAATTGACTCACGCCAATTCACTGCCCGTCCGGCTGCACGAGTGACCTAATTTGCCGTTGCAGCAACGCCGTCGCGTCCGCCTCATTCGCCACGCCGCTCACGATGAATTCCAACATCCGTTGTCCCACGCCGCGAGCGCCCGCGAGCGCGGCTTGCACCCGCGCAGCGGAAT
Source organism: Verrucomicrobiota bacterium (assembly GCA_046050965.1). Taxonomy (GTDB): domain Bacteria; phylum Verrucomicrobiota; class Verrucomicrobiia; order Limisphaerales; family JAFMIX01; genus JAFMIX01. The sequence goes on from JBJOPC010000225.1 coordinate 5,912, forward strand.
CTTCGCGCAAGTTGATGGGCGCGTTCGCGTCCACGCCGTCCTCCCAGGCCGAATAAAAAACGTAGAGCGACGCTCCCTGACTTTCGAAGCGGAAGCTGTGAAACGGAAACACAAATTTGCCCGCCGCGATTTGGCGAACGCCGAAGTCGTCCTTCAACTCCAGCCCCAGCGCGCGCAGGCAGATGTCCGGGCGATGACCTTTCGCCGCTTGAATTTTCACGCGCTGCTCCAGCGAGTGCGCAGGCAACCAACGGAAAAAATAACCGCGCCACGCATGACCTTCGCCGTCCAGCCAACGCGTCGCCTGACCTTCGTCGAAATTCATAATCTCGCGCACCTCTTTGGAGATTTTGTCCTCGGCAAAACTTGTCGCTTCGTGCGGCCAGCGCACCGACCAATTTGCGCTTGCGCGTGGCGTGGCGGTTTCGTGCGCGCGATACCAAAGTTCCGTGCCGACTTCCGCTACGACCGCCACGGCGGCGATGCTCACGAGCAAACTCGTTGGCAACTTTGCCGCGCGCAGACTCGGCTTGGTAAACTTCTGCGGCGGCGCGCTCCACCAATGTGCTAACGCCCACAACGCCGTGAAGCATCCCACCAAAATCGTCACGCCCGCCGGGTCGTGCCATTTCTCCATCGCCACTTGCCCCTGTTTCGCCGCGACCGACACCAGCAAAAACGTGCGCCCGACATTGAACACGAACGACAACCCCACCGCCGCGACCACGAGCGCGAGGCGTCGCGAAAGCTTGAACCGATAAAATTCACCGAGGAACAGCGCAATCATCAGCGTCGCCTGCAACGACCGGATGCCGCTGCACGCCTCGTCAATGCCCACCGGTCCGGTGCTCACCTCAATCGCGTTGCCCTGCTGCACCGCCGCGATGCCGCGCAGTGACACCAACTCCACGGTCGTCGTTGCATTCCAGCCCGTCAGTTTTTGCACCACGAAATGTTCCAGCCCGCCCGGCCACGGAATCGCCACGAGAAAAAATAAAATCGGAAACGCAAAATGCCGCAGCCAGTTCCGCCCGCCCGCCAGAAAAATTCCGCTGCCCGAAATTGCCACGAGCGCAAAGCCCATCGCCCAACTCGTCACACGCCACGTCGTGTTCGCTTCTTGAATCACGCGCGATGGTAGCAGCACCAGCAGCGCGACGAGCGTCACCAGCCACGGCAAAATTTTTCCGCGCGCTACTTCTGGTTCTGGCCGCGTGAGCCAGCGTTCCAAAAA
>JBJOPC010000226.1:0-14105 GCA_046050965.1 Verrucomicrobiota bacterium
GTTCGCGGGTGACTTCATTGACGGCGTTGATGAGCAGGAGGTTATTTTTGCGCGCTTTGGGCTTGGCTGTCCGGCTGATGACCACGCTCGCCTCCATCGGCGAGTTGTAAAAGAGATTCGGACCGTGACCGAGGACACATTCGATGAGGTCGGCTTCGATCAATTTGCGGCGCATGTCCGCTTCTTCCTGCCGGAACAGCACGCCGTGCGGCCAGAGCACCGCGCAACGGCCGGTCTTGGGATTCAAACTCTGGATGATGTGCTGTTGAAAAGCATAGTCGGCACGGCCCTGCGGCGGCGTGCCGTAAAGATTCCGTCCCCACGGGTCAGAGGCAAAGGCGGCGCGGTCCCATTGTTTGATGGAATATGGCGGGTTGGCCAGGCACACGTCGAAACGCATCAGGCGGTCGCCCTGCACCAGTTTGGGTTCGGCCAGCGTATCGCCGCGCTCGATGCGAAAATCCTCGATGCCGTGGAGAAAGCAATTCATCCGGGCGATGGAGGAGGTCATGAGATTACGTTCCTGCCCGAACAACTTCACATTGCGCCACTCTTTTTTCTGCCGACGCAGGTGGTTACGAATGGGATTCAATGCGTCGCATATCGCACTCATTCCTCTAAAAACTTTCTCAATCTGGTCTTTTTGCGGCCCAAGATTGGAGAACTTCGGATGTAGCTTGATGAGAATTTTCACTGACTCAGTCAAACTAGGATCAGTGCTTTGAACTGTGAGATTGGCATCAGCGCAAATCTGTTTGAGATAACTCAGGAAGCCATAGACGAATTTCATCGCCGTGTGGTCGCCGGGGAATTTGCGCAGGAGCACAAGACACCATCTCGAAAAGATCGTTCGGCATAAAAATCTCCTCCAATTTTTGGCATTAAAAAAGTGGCACAACAAAATTGCTTTTAATATTTTTCTGACCGCAATTTAGGCGTGGTTTTGATTTGAAAGTGGCACATCGAGATAATTGTAAATTTCTTGATGACTGCATGTTATTTGTTGTGCTGAAAATCAAAAGTGGCACAAACGCAAAAATGCAAAAAATGGACGGACTTCTCTGGGACTAAGTCCTGTGCGGATTTTTCAATTTGTTGGGGTTTTGAAAGATTTTTGTGCCACTTTTTGTGCCACTTTGGGGGTCGGAAAGCCACCCGTTTTAGGGGTGCGGCGAAATCAGGCTGAAATTGAAAATAGGCTTGTAAATAAAGGCTGAAACACGTGTGAGAAGAAGTCGCGAGAAGCGGTCAGAAAGTGCGATTTTGAAATTTTTAAGTCCTGTGCGTCTGCCATTTCGCCACACCGGCGGCGGACTCACGTTCGCAAATGTTCTGGGTGGGAGCAAGCAACTGATTTGGTTTGCACTTCGGAACCCCAAGCGAGTTTCAATAAACTTTGCGCAGGTTCGAGGGGAGGATGTTCAGCTCGTCGCGGTATTTCGCCACGGTGCGGCGGGCGATGACGATGTTTTTTTCTGCGAGCATCTTCACGACTTCTTGATCGGCGAGCGGCTTGGCGGGATTTTCTTTGCTGAAAATGTCGGCGACCATGTCTTTCACGCTCGTGTTGGAAACGGTCGAGCCGTCGGCGGTCTGCAAACCGGCGGTGAAGAAATATTTCATCTCGAATAAGCCCTGCGGCGTGGCGATATATTTGCCGTTGACCGCACGGCTCACGGTGGTTTCGTGGACGCCCACGACTTCGGCGACTTGCAGCATGGTCATGGGGCGCAGGAACGCGACGCCTTTTTCCAGAAACTCGCGCTGACGTTTCACGATCTCGCGAGCGATGTTGCCGATGGTCTGCTGGCGCTGGTCCAAACTGCGGATGAGAAATTTGCCGGCGCGGATTTTTTCGCGGATGTAATTGCGCGCTTCGATGAAGGCTTGTTTCTCTTGCACCTGCGCGATGCAGAGTTGCACGGCAGCTTTTTGTTCCTTCGAGAGCGTGAGCGAGTCGCCGAGTTTGCGGAGTTCGCCGATGGCGGTCACGTCGTCCTCGGAGCGCACGGCGGCGAGGGTGGTGGCGAACGCGCCGTTCAACTCGGTGGCGGTGTCTTTGAAAAGTTCTTCCAGCTTCGTCGTGTCCACCGCACTGCGCGCCATCAAATCTTTGTAGGTGTTGCTGATTCGCAGGTGCGGCACTTGGTCGTTGTTCGTGGTGACGACAAATTACTCGCCATTGCGCACCACGAACACTTAGGGCGTCACATATTTCTGGTTGTCGGAGACGAAGGCGCGACCGGGGCGTGGCTCCAAACGCGAGATACGTTCGAGTGCGGCTTGGATTTCTTCGAGCGGCAAACCGAGACCGCGAGCTATCTCCGGAATGCGACGCTTGCCGAGCGCATCGAAGTGGTCGCAGACGATGCGATACTCGGGCGACTGACGGAGATTGGCGCGTTCAAGTTGGAGGCGGAGACATTCCTGTAAGTCGCGCGCGGCCACACCGGCGGGGTCGAAGCCCTGCACATCGAGCAACACTTCGGTGACTTCCTCGCCGCTGACGCCGAGTGTCATGGCGATTTCTTCCACGCTGGCCTTGAGATAACCGTGGTCGTCAATGTTGCCGATAATAGTCTCGGCAATCTTGGTTTCGTCTTCGGAAATGTCGGAAGTCCGCATCTGTTCGAGCAGCGAATCGTGCAGCGACGCGCTGACGGTGATGGAATCGAACATGAATTGCCGACGTTCCTCGTCCTCGGCGGAATTGCGCGACGGGACATTCGTGGCGGCGAAATGGTCGCGCCATTCTTGATCCATCTGCGCGAGTTTTTCAAATTCGGCTTGGAAATCATCCACCGGTTTGTCGCTCGGTTTCTCCGTGGCCGGATCGTAATTGGTGTCGGCGGGTGGTTCCGCAGCATCGTATTCGTCCTCGGCTTTTTCGCCGTCGGTGACTTTCTGCTGTTGCTCAACTTCGTTGGCGGGGAGTTCTTCGAGGACGGGATTTTGCTGCAACTCTTCCTCGACCATGGCTTTCAATTCGAGCGTAGGTGCTTGCAGCAGCGCGAGCGAATGCTGCAACTGCGGTGAGAGCACCTGCGAGAGACCGAGTCGTTGTGAGAGTTGTAAGCCCGGAGGCATGGACGCGAGTCTAGGTTCGGAAACCGTTTTCTCAAGCTTAACTTCCGACTAACTCGCAGTTCAACGATAGCCGAAGCCGAAGCGGGAGCTGATCGGCCAATAGACGAAGCTGGATTTGCCGATGACATTTTCGCGTGGGAAATCGCCCCAGCCGCGCGAGTCCCAACTGTTGAGCGTGTTGTCGCCGCAGACAAAATAGTGGTTGGTGGCGACGGTGACGGTGCTGCCGAGTTTTTCCAACTCCCACTTCGCAGCGTGACCGTAATAGAGGTTCGGAACGTAGTTGCAGATTTCTGCGCCGCCGGTTCCGTTGAAGGAATAAACTTCTTCAAAGCCCGGCGTGTTGGTGCTCAAAGTTTTTCCATTCACGACGAGTGTGCCGAGCGTGGTGTCTTCAAATTTGGAATTGAGACCAGCCACGGGACGGCGCAATTGGTGGCGCGGTTCGAGGCCGAGGGTTTCGCCGGACAATCCGACGAGGCGTTTGATGTAGTAGGTATCTTGGTCGCGGATGCGGGCGATGCCGCGCGTCTTGAAGACGACGATGTCGCCACGATCGGGATGGACGAAGTTGTAGCTGATGCGATTCACGAACAGGTGGTCGCCAGCTTGGATGCGCAGGCGGACGATGCTCTGGCCTTTGGCAAACGGCGGGATTTCTTGCGCGATGGGCTCGCCGGTTTCGGCAAAGCGCTGCGTGTGCGGGACGCCGTTCGCATCGAGCAAATAGCCGGCACGCTCGAACAATTCATCGGCGGGAAACCAAACCGTCTCGGTGCGACCGTTGAAGACGTATTCCTGTTTGAGATTAAACAGCAGCAGCTTCATCGGCGGGCGCACTTGTTGCAACACGCCGTCCTCCGGGGCGGTCACGTTGAAATACGACCAGCCATGGAACCAGTAGTCGAAGCGTTGTTGAAACCAGTTGGGAATTTTTAGATTCGCCTGATTGCCGGAGCGCGGGTCAGGCATGATGCCGAAGTGGTGCGGCTCCGGCGTGACGCCAAACAGCGTCGGCTGCATCGAGCCGGTGGGAATTTTGAACGGCTGCAAAAAGAATGTGCGGATAGCCATCGCCACGCCGATGGCGACGAGCAGCACTTCGAGATTCTCGCGCCACGCGGCATTGGGGTAGGGTTTGAGATATTTATTCGCCGCGTCTTCGAGTGACTTCATTTCCGCGAGCAGCGCGGGCTTGGGCGTGGCTTGGGCGACGGCGGTTTTCAACTGGCCGATGGCCGCGTCCAACTCTCGCACGTTCGCGCCGGGGAGGATGTCCCGCTGCGCGTCGAGCAATTTGGTGACGTGTTTGTGCAACGCGACCGCGTCGCGCACCGTCCCGGAAATGAGCCATTTTAAAATCATAATTTCAGTCGAGGGTCGAGGGTCGAGAGTCGAACCACCGCGCCGCGTCGCCAGTCCTGCTGGCAACTCGACCTTCGACCGCCGTCACTCGACTTTCGTTCACGCCTTCAGCACTTCGATAAACGCCTCTTGCGGGATGTTCACGTTGCCGATGGATTTCATGCGCTTCTTGCCTTCTTTTTGTTTGTCCAACAGTTTCCGTTTCCGCGAGATGTCGCCGCCGTAGCATTTCGCCGTCACGTCCTTGCGGAACGCGCTGATGCTTTCCGACGCGACGATTTTGCCACCGATGGCCGCTTGGATTTTAATCTGGAACTGCTGGCGCGGGATGACTTCCTTGAGTTTCTCCGCGAGCGAACGTCCGCGTCCTTCCGCCTTCGTGCGGTGCACGATGCACGAGAACGCGTCCATCGGCTCGGTGTTCACGAGCATATCCAGCTTCACCATGTCGCTTTCGAGATAATCCGCCGGTTCGTAATCCATCGAGCCGAAACCGCGCGTGATGCTTTTGATGCGGTCATGGAAATCAATCAGAATTTCGTTCAGCGGAATCAGGCTCGTCAACATCACTCGGCGCGCGTCCAGCGTTTCGGTGTGATCCACGTTGCCGCGTTTCTCGGAGATGAGCGACATCATATCCCCGATGTTTTCGTTCGGGCAAATCACGAACGCTTTCACCATCGGTTCTTCAATCTTGGCGATGGACGCCGGGTCGGGCATGAACGCCGGATTGTCCACTTCCTTCTCCGTCCCGTCGGACAGAAAAACTTTATACACCACGCTCGGATATGTCGCGATGATGTCCATGTCATATTCGCGGCGCAGGCGTTCCTGCACGATTTCCAAATGCAGCAAGCCAAGGAAACCGCAGCGGAAACCAAAGCCGAGCGCCACGCTCGTCTCGGACGAATACACGAACGCCGAGTCGTTCAACTTCAGTTTGCCCATGCTCGATTTGAGCTGCTCGTAATCCGCTGTGTTGATGGGATAAATCCCGCTGAACACCATTGGATGAATTTCTTTGAAGCCCGGCAATTCGCCCGACGGATTCCGCGCGTCAGTAATCGTATCTCCCATCTTCACGTCCGCCGCGCTCTTGATGTTCGCGGTCATGTAACCCGTCTCACCCGTCTCCAGTTTCTCGCGGATGTAAGGCTTGGGATTAAAGCTACCGACTTCCTTGATTTCAAAATTTTGTCCGGAGTGCAGCAGCTTGACCATCATGCCCGCCTTCAACTCGCCGTTGAACACCCGCACGTGCGTGACCACGCCTTTGTAGGTGTCGTAATAGGAATCAAACGCCAGCGCCTGCAAACTTTTTTCGCCCGTGGGCTGCGGCGGCGGCACCCGCGCGACGATAGCTTCCAAAATATCTTGGATGCCGATGCCCGCCTTCGCGCTGCACGGGATTGCCCATTCGCTCGGCACAGCCAGCACGTCTTCCAGTTGCTGCAACGCCATCGGCACGTTCGCGTGGCCGAGGTCAATCTTGTTGATGACCGGAATAATCGTGAGGTTCAACTTCGCCGCGAGATGGTAGTTGGCGACCGTTTGCGCCTCGACACCTTGCGCCGCGTCAATGACCAGCAACGCCCCCTCGCACGCGCTCAAGCTGCGCGACACTTCATACGCGAAATCCACATGGCCGGGCGTATCAATCAGGTTCAACTCGTAAGTCTCCCCGTTCTTCGCTTTGTAAAGCATCGTGACCGGGTGCGCTTTGATGGTGATGCCGCGCTCTTTCTCCAAATCCATCGCGTCGAGCAACTGCTCCGACATATCGCGCGTGGCAATGGTGCCGGTCATGTGGAGGAGTCGGTCGGAGAGCGTAGTCTTCCCGTGATCAATGTGAGCGATGATGCTGAAATTTCTAATGTGTGCGGCGTCCATGACAATAATCCAGAGCCGACGAAGATAGGTTGAAACGGCGGCAAGAAAAGTAAATTCCCCCGGCGACAGCGGTTGTTGGGAATTCGATTATGAGACGATAGACCATGAGACTTGAAAAAGTCTCATCTTCCTGCCCCGGCTGCGGCTTGCCCCAGCCAGACCGCTGCGAGGCAGAGCGCGACGGACGCGAGGATGTTCGCGCCCGCGCGCAGCCACTCGCCGCGCTGCGTGAGTTCCAGCGTCTGCAAACTGAACGCAGAAAATGTCGTGAACCCACCGCACACGCCGACCATCAGAAATTTCCGCAACGAATCATTCACGCCCGGCCACGCCGCGACCATGCCGATGACGAACGAGCCAACGACATTGATGAGCAATGTGCTGAATGGAAAACCTTCGCCCGCGCGCACGGTCACGAGGCCGTTCAGCCAGAAACGTCCCACGCTGCCGAGCGCACCACCAAGGGCGATGAGCAAATAATTCACGCCGCCCCTCCGTGGGGCGGCTGCGTGAGCCAGTCGTTGAATGGATGCGCTTGCCCACATTCCGGGCAGGAAGTCGTGGCGTAGGTCGCCTGACAATTCGGACACGCGGCGCGCGTGAGAAAAGTGTCGAATGCCGTGCGGCAATGCGCGCACGCCCAGAAATTTCCCGCCACCGGCGCGGCGTGGCAACTGGGACACGCAAAGCCCGCGTAGCGCGGCGCGGATTCTAGCTCCCGCAACCGTTTCGCCTCGCGCCACGCGCCGACGCAGCGCGGCAGCGCGATGAAACTCAAAATACCCGCCCCCAGCCACCACTCGTGCAGCACCGCGAACAAGACGAACGCACCGACGCCGACAAAACCGATGATGCTCGTGAGCCACAAACTTTTCGCACGCCCGCAGACGAACCACAGGAGCGAGCGCAGGATTTGCCCGCCGTCCAGTGGGTAGATTGGCAGCAGGTTGAAGATGAGCATCCCGCCGTTGAGCCATTGCAGCCAGTAAGTCAGCAGGCGCACGTCCGCCGACCCGCCGCTGTGAACCGCAAGCCGATGCACAAAAAATAAAACCGGCACAAGCACCACGTTCACCAGTGGGCCAGCGGCGATGCTCCACAAGTTTGCGCCCGGGCGCGGCGGCACGTTCACATACGCCACGCCGCCGAACGGCCACAGCACGATCAAGTCAGACTTGCCGCCGACCGATTTGCTCGCGAGCGCATGGCCGAACTCGTGCAGCAAAACGAAACCGAACAAGATGAGATATTCGATGGCGTTCCAGAGGTGTGAAGAGTAGCCGTGGTCGTGGTCGCTAATCCGCAACGCCGCCCACAAGAACCAATACCAGTGCAGATAAACCTCGACGCCCAGCAGGCGAAATAAACGGAATGAACCTTGGCGCGTGGGGAACATAAAATTATTTGGTGGGATTCCAGCCGTCGTGACCGCGCAGCACATTTTCCCCGCTGAACGCTTTCGCCTCGGCAGCGGTGAGTTGTTTTACCCACGGTTCGCGTTTGGCAAGCGCCGCGCCCGCACCGGTATTGTTGAACTCCGCATAACGAATCGTGCCGTGCGCTTCAGTTTTCTTCCAGTCGTTCCAACCTTCGGGGCGCACCACATCGGACAACTCACAATTCATAAACGTCGTGCTGGCGAACACGCGCCACGGACGGCCGAGAAAAGTTTTTACGCCCAGTTCGCCCGTGATTTTGCAATGGTCGAAAACGTAGCCGAACGCCGTGCCGTCCGGCGTGGACGCAGCAGTGAGATAACCGTCGCGCAGCGCGTGAATCTCGCAGCGGTCAAAGAAGCACGTCGCGCCGCCGAAAATAAAATCCACATGACCCGCGACGTAGCAGTTGGTGAAATACTGGCGACCACGGTTCACGAGGATGGTGTCTTGCCAGCCGAGGAAATGGCAGTTGCGGAAAATAGCGCGGTCGCCCTCGACGCGGATGGCGAGCGCTTGGCCGACAGGACCAGCGGCGTTCTCGAACGTGACGTTTTCTGCCGTGAAATCTTCCGCGTCAATCACCGCCGTGGGCGTGCGGAACGTGCCGATAGTTTTGCCATCGAAATTTGTCATGTTCGCATTGAGGTTGTAACTGATGACCGTCTTCGCCGCGTCCTCGCCGACGAGCTTGAAGAAACGTTTCTCGCGTTGGACGTAAATCAATTCTTTATAGATGCCCGGCTTGAGATGGATGACCACAGGATTTGTCGCGCTGCCCATCGGCACGGACATGATGGCGTCCTGCACACTCTTGAATTGCCCGCTGCCATCGGCGGCGACGGTGAGACTGGTCGCGTGGACGGGCAATAACTTGGCCGGCGTGCGGCAACCAACGACCACTGCGAGCAGCAGCGCGAGCGCGGGTAAAAATATTTTTTTCATGGTGCGAAAGTCTGTCGCGTAGTCCGCCGGGCTGCGAGGAAAAATTCGGCGGAGTTGTGACGCTTTGGAGTGCGCGGGCATGACCGCGCTTGGCCACTGGGAGACAGGTCTCCCAGTGACCAAGCGGCGACGTGTCGCCGCACTCCACGCTAGCTTGCGCGGTCGCAGCCTCGACTTGCGGCGCGTTCGCCGCGTAAAATTCCCGCGCATGAAATCAGTCGCCATCATCGGCGCGGGCGTCACGGGGTTGACGGCTGCGTTTTACCTGCGCCGTCGCGGCGTGGCGGTGACCGTGTTCGAAGCGGGCAATCGCGCGGGCGGCGTGATTCAATCCGTGCGGCGCAATGGCTTCCTCGCCGAGTGCGGGCCGAACACGCTGCTGGAAACCTCACCCCAAATTTCCCAACTCGTGCGCGATGCCGGGTTGCAAGCGCGCCGTCTCGACCCCGTGCCGCAAGCCGACGCGCGTTTCCTTGTGCGCGATGGGCGTGTGCTGGAGATGCCCGCAAGCGTGCCGGGCTTTCTCACGACGAAACTTTTTTCTTGGCGCGGCAAACTGGCGTTTCTGCGCGAGCCGTTCGTGTCGCCGCGCCGCGATGGCGTGGAAGAAAGCATCGCGCAGTTCGTCACACGGCGGTTCAGTCAGGAATTTCTCGACCACGCGATTGACGCGTTGGTCGGCGGCATCTACGCGGGCGACCCGCAGAAACTTTCCGTCACCTACGCGTTTCCTCGGCTCAAGGCGCTCGAAGATAATTATGGCTCGATGGTCAAAGGCCAAATCTTCGGCGCGCGCGCGCGGAAAAAATCCGGCGAGGTGGCGCGCGATCGCGCGCCCAAGTTTTCCTTCGACGAAGGCTTGCAGGTTTTGACGGACACGCTGACGGCGCAACTTGGCGATTCGCTGAAGCTGAACTCACCCGTGACCGTGCTGGAGAAAACCGAACCCGGCTGGCGCGTAACGGCGCGCGGTGAGACGACGGCGCACGACGCGGTAATTTTTTGCGGCACGGCGCGGGGGTTGGTGGAGTTGAAGTTTGATGCTGGTAGGGCTGCGCTGCCGCGCAGCCTCGGGGGCACAACGGAGGCGTCGCGGCAGCGACGCTCTACCACCGTGGACGTTTCGCTGTTTTCGGAAATCAAACATCCGCCGGTGGCGAGCGTGGTGTTGGGCTTTCGTCGCGCGGACGTGGCGCATCCGTGCGCGGGCTTCGGGATGTTGATTCCCAAAATCGCAGGCTACAAAATTCTCGGCACGATTTTCTCGTCGTCGCTGTTTCCGAACCGCGCGCCGGACGGTCACGTTTTGCTGACGAGCTACGTCGGCGGCGAGCGTTACCCGGAGTTGGCGTCGCTGCCGGAAGCACAGTTGCGCGAAGTGGTGCTGGCGGATTTGCGCGCGTTGCTCGGTGTGCGTGGCGCGCCGGTGTTCGCACATCACACAGTTTATTCGCGCGCGATTCCGCAATACAACGTGGGCTACGGCCGCTTCAAGGCCGCGCTCGCCGAACTGGAACAGCGCGCGCCGGACTTCTTCGTGGCGGGACATTTCCGCGACGGCGTGTCGTTGAGCGACTGCATCGTGGCGGGCGCGAACGTGGCGGAGCGGGTGGGGAAAACTTTTTGAGCCACAGATTTTCACAGATGAAACACAGATGTTTTTGGAAATGAGTTTTTGAATCTGTGTCCATCTGTGTTTATCTGTGGCTGATTTTTTATGAGCAAAGCAGTTCTCTTGGTCAACTTGGGGTCGCCGGATTCACCCGCTGTGCCGGATGTGCGGCGTTATCTCAACGAGTTTTTGATGGATGGGCGCGTGATTGATTCGCCGTGGCTGATTCGCCGACTCGTCGTGGGTTTGATTCTCATCAAGCGTCCGGCGGAATCTGGCCACGCCTACGAAAAAATTTGGACGAAGGAAGGTTCGCCGCTCGTCGTCACAAGCCGCCATGTGCAGGAACTCTTGCAGGCGCGCGTGACTGTGCCAGTCGAGTTGGCAATGCGTTACCAGAATCCATCCATCGAATCCGCCGTGAAGAAGCTCATCGCGACAGGCGCGACGGAAATCTTACTCATCCCGCTGTTCCCGCACTACGCGATGTCCAGTTACGAAACTGCCGTCGTGCGCGTGCGCGAAGTCGCGGCGAAACTTTCGCCGCAGATGAAGGTCATCGTGCAGCCGCCGTATTTCGACGCGCCGGATTACATTGCGGCGTTGGCGGCGAGCGCGGCGGATTCGTTGCAGAAAGATTACGATCATTTGCTGTTCAGCTTCCACGGCATTCCCGAACGGCACATCAAGAAGTCCGACTCGACGGGCTGCCATTGTCTTGCCACGTCGAACTGTTGCGAGACGCCGAGCGCGGCCCACGCGACCTGTTATCGCGCGCAGTGTTTCAAGACGGCGCAATTGTTCGTGGCCAAAGCGGGCGTGCCAGCGGGCAAGTGGTCGGTGTCATTTCAATCGCGACTCGGCAAAGATCCGTGGCTGAAACCTTACACGGACTACGAACTGCCGCGTCTCGCGAAGGAAGGCAAAAAACGGATGCTCGTCATCTGCCCGGCGTTCGTGGCGGATTGCTTGGAGACGATTGAAGAAATCGGGATGCGCGGCTGCGAAGAATTTAAGTCAGGCGGCGGGCAGGAATACACGGCCATCCCTTGCATGAACGAACACCCGGCGTGGATCGGCGTGCTGGAGCGAATGACGCGGGAGTTCGTGGGCGGTTGAAGGTTGCCGCCAACTATTTCGTCGTTGCCGCGCTCGCTTCGAGCGCGGTGATTTTTCCACGCACGGTTTCGTTGCCGAGATAGTTCGGCGACTCCGTGAGCAGCGCGCGGTAATCTTCGAGAGCGTCGGCGGTGCGGCCTTGTTCGGCGAGCTTTTCGCCGAGCGTGAGACGGAGGCGGAGGCGTTGCATGGGCGAGGGATTCAGCGTGAGCGCGGCTTGCAAGGCGCGGATGGCGGACGCGGGCTTGCCGAGCGCGGCTTGGATTTCTGCGAGTTTCTCGGACAACACCGCGCTCGTTTGTGTGGCGTGATTTTCTTCGAGGTAGGCCACGCAGTCCGCGATGGGGAAACGCTTCACGAGATTCAGGTTGATGACTTTGAGGTGCGACCATTCAAGCAACGGACTTTTTTGCGCGGCGAGTTGCAGGTGTTGTTGCTGCGGATTTTTCCCGCCGGGACGGTAGAGCGGGTCGCCGATGACGGTCGTTTGCCACGAGAGCGCGGGCGCGGCGGCGTAAGCGGATTCGGCGAAGGTGAAACCATAAATCAAGAAGCGACCCATGAACGTCCCCACGTCCGGCATGAATTGCAGATACGGTTCGGCCACGCAACCCATCGTGCAAGTCGCGCCGCGCGCGAGCAGCGGGCCGACCCAATGCTCGGTCGCGGTGCGGATGCTCGCGGCACTGTAAGAGTGCAGGTGATACGCGAACGCGCCGGGCATGAACTCGCAGTTCGTGAGCGTGAACGGTCCGCTGGCATTGCCGTCATACCAACCCGCGTAGAGCGCGACTTGGCTCATGGGGAAACTCGCGGTGAGCGTCGCTTCGTTCGTGTCCGCATAAATTTCATAGCCCGCCAGCTGTGCGATCTTGGCGGCGTTGAAAATCCACTCATCGCCGAGCTTGTAGTTCGGGTCTTGCGTCAAGCGCAGGTCGAAGTAGGCGCGCCCCCAGAGACCATCGCGTTCGGCTTGCACGGCTTTGTCCACGAGGCCGCGCGCGATTTCCGGCGTGGGGCCGTCGAGGCGGGTGACGAGCAAGATGCCGTTCGTGGGATTCAACACCGTCGCGTTCGTCGTCGTATAAAATAAATTACGGAACGGACCGACGCGCGGATAGTTCTCATTGAACAACGGCAGCAACGCCAGTTCGCTGTCCACGCAGGCTTCGTTGCGCTTGAGTTCGGCGCGCATCGCGCTCGCGGCGGGTTCCACGAGCGACCCGTCCTCGGTGATGTGCGCGGGGACGCCGTAGCACAACACCGCGTAGCGGATTTTGGACGCCGTGATTTTCCACAGCACCTTCGCTTCGGCGGTGTTCGTGCCGGTGACGACTTCCGAGCCGGTGCGCCAGAGTTTTTCCGCCGTGAGTTTCTTCGCGAGCGGCTGCTGCAACTCGCTCGTGAACACCGCGCGGGAAATCTCTTCCGTCACGGGCAAATCAAAACCCCACACTTGGTTCGTCGGCACGGCGCGCACTTCCGCGTAATGGTCGGCGACCATTTTGGATTCCGGCACGCGCGTGTTGTAGACGACGATGACTTCGTCGCCGGGATTGGCGGCGAACCCAGCTTGGCTGACGAGCAGCAACGCGGCGGCAATAATTTTAAGCTTCATGGCAATAGTTGGGGTCGGATTTTTATCCGCAGATTTCGTAGATTAACGCAGATTATTTTTAATCTGCGGCCATCTGCGAAATCTGCGGACGAATTCGGTTTTCATTCAATCTTCAAACTCAAGCTTCAACCCATCCCACGCGAACCAGATGCCCGGCGGCAACTCCGCCTGCGCGACATCGTGGTCATAGTCGTGCGTGAGATGCGTGAAATACGTGCGCCCCGCTCCGATGCGCCGCGCGGCCGTCAGCGCCTCATCCAGGCACATGTGCGTGGGATGCCATTTCGGACGCAGCGCATCCAGCACACACACTTCCACCCCCCGGATGGCGTTGAGACATTCGACCGTCACTTCCTTGCAATCACTCAAATATGCCAACCGCTTTTTGCCGCCTTGCTCGAACAAGTAACCATTCGTCTGCGTCGCGCCGTGCGGCAAGGCGAACGGCGTGATGGTCAAATCCCCGATGACAAACGGCCCGGTGACCAACCGTTCCTCCGGCATGAAATATCCCTTTGGCCACGGCCCTTGATGAAACGCGTAGATGAACACCCGCCGCAGATTTTTCATCGTCTCTGCCCCCGCGTAAATCGGCAACGTCCCGCCGCGCACATCGCAGAACCGCCGGCAATCATCCAAGCCCATGACATGATCCGCGTGGGAATGCGTGAAGATGACGGCGTCGAGCCAATTAATCTTCTCGCGCAGACATTGCAGGCGAAATTCCGGCGGCGTGTCCACCACCAGCTTGGTTTTATCCGTGGCGACGTAGATGGCGGGGCGGGTGCGCCAGTTTTTGGGATTGGCGAGGAAGGCGGGCGGATATTCCGTGGCGATGAGCGGCACGCCCTGCGAAGTGCCCGTGCCGAGAAATGTGAACGCAAACGACATCGCGCAGGAAAATACCAGAACGCCAAAACGCGGCGAAGTAAAATGAAGAACGCCCCGCTACGTTCCCGCGCCGCGCGAATCTTGCCGCCGACTTCTCGACGAGACGCGGACTGAATACTCCCTCTCCCAGCGGGAGAGGGGA
>JBJOPC010000227.1:0-8083 GCA_046050965.1 Verrucomicrobiota bacterium
AATCATACTGACAGTATTTGGGATAATGGTTTTGTTCGGGCCACTGTTAGCTTTCACTAGTTGGTGGAGAATGAGAAGGCTTCGACTGTGATAAAAAGAACTGAAGGGCGAATCGATTCGGCTACCAATGACGCTGAATTCGGGCGAATTTTATCTGTGATTAGAGCATATGTTTTCAGTGCCGCAGGTATTTTGGCCGTTGCTGGTGTGGCCAAAGTTTGGACTGCTTTTAGCCATATTAAATATCTTGTGGTGGTCGATCCAATTACGGGCTTTTCATACGAGAAGCTGATGCTGCTGGTTGGATTGTTTGAATTAGTTGCCGCTGGCTTTTGTTTGTTAAATACAGTTCGCCGGAGGGCGTTGGGATTAATTGCTTGGCTGGCGACTTGTTTTTTAGCTTATCGGGTGGGATATTGGTGGATTGGATGGCGGCGTCCTTGTGGTTGTATGGGTAGCCTTTCTGATGCTTTACACATTGACTTACATACGGCTAACACGGCTATGACAATCATTCTAGCCTATTTATTAATAGGCAGTTACGGCATTTTATTTTGGCTCTGGAAACAAAATAAAAAGTAGCCTTTATAAATTGCAAAGCATCCTTTTGGAAGTAAAAGCAGTATTTTGGAGCACTGACCTACAGTGGTTCGTCGTCACTTGTCTGTCGGTCTATTTGGCTTGTTTCTTATCGCTAGAAAAACGGGTTAGTTTACTAGAACGGGGGCGTCGGTTGAGCGGTTTTTGGCTTGCCGGGTTTTTGGCGTGGCTGCTTGTCTGGTATGGTTTTTTACAAAAGGGTGTTTCTTCCACCGTAGAATTGCCCGCTCTTCTGGCTGGCTTGGTCGTTGGCAAAGGCATTGGGCTTTGGCTGCGTTGGCGCAAACAAGCAAAGGCTCAATCAAAACTAGCCATCTGGTTATTATTCCTCACCGTCTCGTTGCTGGTAGTGGGTGTGTATTGGCGTCCAGAAACCTCAACTCAATATCTCTATCATGGTATCCTTCGCTGGAGTGGGGTATTTGAGAATCCTAACCTGTTCGGCCTGTCGGCGGCAGTGGGCTTGTTGCTGGCGGTCGGGTTGGGAGTTGGCAGATGGCAGATGGCAGATGGCAGATGGGACTTGGTGGTTAGGAGTTGGAAAAACGTTCTCCTTTTACTGTTTTGCATTGCGGCATCCGTCTTATGCGCGGTTGCGTTGTTTAAAAGCTACAGTCGCGGGGCGTGGTTGGCGGCGGCGGTGGGGGTGGGGTATTTTCTCTGGAAGCTATCCCACCTCACCCCGGCCCTCTCCCCCAGCTGAGAGGGAGATTTAACGCCATCGTCCATCGTCTATCGTCTATCGTCCCGTTTTTTTGCGTGGTTAAGAAAAAATCGGTGGTCTTTCGAGGTCATCTTCGCTTCCTGCGTGGTAATTACTTTCTGGCAGTTGCGGTTCACCGAGTTTCGCCCGGCACAACGGCTGGTTTCGGTGGGCAATGCCAATGATTTCTCGTGGCGCAATCGTGTGGCGGCATGGCAAGGCGCACTGCAACTCATGGCTGATCATCCGTGGGGCGGCTGGGGCTGGGGGCAGGTGGAAAACGCCTACCAAAAAAACTATCTCCCGGCGCGCATAGATTCGCCCGCCGCTATCCAGATGAATGATTATCTCATGCTGGGCGCGGCGGCGGGGATTCCGGCACTTTTTTTCTTTGTGGGCTATCTGGTGGTGTCCAGTCGCGGGCAAAGGCAGGTGTCCGCCTCCACAGCGTCAGGGAACTCTTCTCCGGCGTTGTTCTTTGCCACGCGCGGCGCGGCTATCGTGTTGCTCGTTGGTTTCTGGTTTGATGGCGGTTTGTTCAAGCTGCCCACGGGCGTGACGTTTTGGTTTCTGTGGGAGACATCGCGGTTTTTGCAGGAGACCACTTACATCCCGCCGGTGGCTACGGCGGCGGGGCGGCTCACTCTGCCGAAGCGGAGTCGTGTGTTGGGTTGGGTGGCGGGAATCGCGGCTACGGCGGCACTTTTCCACACGGCCTTGCATCTCGTCACTCCGCGACTGCCAGTCAGCGACCGCACTCTCGCGGTCGCGCGGAAGTTTCTCGTTAGCCAGAAGCAGGCGGCGGATTTTTCGGTGTTGGCAGCCGACGCTGTTTGGCAGGGCAGACCCTTGTGCAATCTGCTCACTCATGTGGAACTGGCAGGCTACAACCGTGGGCTGGTGAATTGGACGGTGGACGAGCAGGTCTATCGTGAATTCGTCCTGTCGCCGAATATCGCCCCGGTCTGCGATGGTCAACTCGATTGGCGGCGGGAGTTGTGGGAACATTTTTATCCGCTCATTCGGCGAGAAATGGACATCGAGCCAGCCGCGCGGTTGGTGATGGATAAGCTGCACGGGCGCATGAAGGTTTCTGCGGCCATCGCGTCGGGGTCTATTTCAGAGGCGTGGCAGCGTGGGCAGGCTTCGCCTGCGGGTATGGCAGCGTTGTCCGTAGCGACGTTGCGCGCGGTGGGAATTCCCGCGCGCAACGCTGAGGCCAACCACGCTGAATACTGGAACGGGGCAAATTGGGTTTCCATATCATCAAGCAACCTCAAACCCTAAATTCCTCGCTCACCTTGGATTTGAGAGTAACGGTCAAATCCAATTGTAAAATCACCTTCAATTTTCCCCATTCAGCTTCAGTCGGCACCCTCTGGTCAGCTTCCCACTCCCGAATCAACTCTTTCGTAACACCAATCTTCGCCGCCAATGTGATTTTGCTCAACCCAGCCTCAAATCGCTTAGCATAGATCAAATTCCCGGCCGTCTTTAGAATTGCCGGAAACCTCTTTCGTGGCCTACGATTTGTCGAAATGTGCCCTCGATTCGCATGAATTATGCGTTGTGTAATACCCAACAGTTGTATCCCGCTGGGAGAGGGAGGACGGCACGGCGCGTTTGGGAAAGTCGCGCCGATGGTGGCGCGGGAAATTTACGGCGTGCGGACGCGGAAGAAGCGCGCGGGCGTGGGCATGGCGAGCGGGACGGTGAGCGGCGCACCCGTGCCGAGGACGTTCGTGAGCGCGAGCCAGTTGGTGTTGCCGAGCGAATTCAAATATTCCACGGTGTAACTCTGGCTGGCGGTGGAATTGAACGTGAGCGTGACGGTGTTGCCGACACCGGGTGTGAGCGTAAGCAACGGCGGCGCGACGGAATTAACGGTGAGCGTGGCGATGCTGCTCAACGTGGAGCCGAGCAAGTTGGCAACTAGCACGGTGTAATTTCCCGCGTTCGTCGCCGCGACGTTCGTGAGGGTGAGCGTGGCGTTGGTCGCGCCGGGAATCGTCACGGTGTTGAATTTCCAAACATACGCGGGCGCGGGCGCACCGGTTGCCACGACGGTGAACGTGGCCGTGCTGCCGAGTGTGTTCGTGCGGCTCGCGGGCGGCGTGGTGATGGTGGGCGCGACGTTGACGGTGAGCGTAGCGACGCTGCTCGTCACGGCGGCGTAAGCGTTGGTGACGACGACGTCGTAGTTGCCAGCATTGGTAGCTTGCACGTTCGCAAGCGACAGCGAATTGGTGTTCGCGCCGAGAAGGTTCGTGCCGTTGAAGCGCCATTGATACGCGAACGGCGCAGTTCCCGTGACGACCACGGAGAACGTGGCGGCGGTTCCCAAATTATTCGTGCGGCTCGCGGGTTGGTTCGTGATGGTCGGCGGGGAAACGATGGTGAGCGCGACGGTCGCGCTGGTGACTGCACCGTAGTTGTTCGTGAGGACGACGAAGAAATTCGCGGCGGACGCGGCGATGACGTTGCTCAACGTAATCTGGTTGCCGTTGGCGTTCGTAATGACGCTGCCGTTGCGATACCACTGGTAAGCGAGCGGGCCGGTTCCGCTCGCGGTCACGTTGAAATTCGCCACGGAGCCAACGAGGTTCGTGCGGCTCAACGGCGGCACAGTTATGGCGGGCGGGGCGACGACGGTGAGCGTGGCGGCGATACTGTTGGTCGCGCCGAACGGATTGGCAGCGATGACATCGTAGTTGCCGGCGTTGGTGAACTGCGCGTTGTTGACCGTAAAGGAACTGTTCGTGGCGGCCAAAATATTGGTCGTGTTGAAACGCCATTGATACACGAATGGCGCAGTTCCCGTGACGCCCACGCTGAAGGTGACGTTGCTGCCGACGAGATTGGTTTGCGACGCGGGCGAACTGGAAATGCTAATCGGCTGATAAACGGTGAGCGTGGCCACGCTGCTCGTGGTCGCGCCGTAGGAATTGTTAATGACGACGTAGTAGCTACCGGTGTCGTTGGTTTGCGCGCTGGCGAAATTCAGCGCGGCGTTCGTGGCGTCGGCCACGGCGTTCGTGCCGCTGCGGAACCATTGGTAACTGAACGGCGCGCTGCCGGTCACGCCGACGCCGAGGTTGACGTTGCTGCCAGTGGCGACGGTGACGCTGGCGGGCTGGTTCGTGATGACTGGAATAAAATTCACCGTGAGCGTGGCGACGGCGCTGGTCGCGGAGCCATAGGCGTTGCTGACAGTGACGAAATAATTTCCTTGGCCCGCGAGCGCGACGTTGCTGACGGTGAGCGTCGAGGCGTTCGCGCCGGAAATATTTGTGCCGTTGAAATTCCACTGATACGCGAGCGGGGCGTCGCCATCGGCGGTGACGGTGAACGTGCCGTTGCTCGTGGCGACGACGGCGAGCGACGCGGGTGACGCGGTGATGCGCGCGGGGAAATGCACGGTGAGCGCGGCAGGCGCGCTGGTGGCGGAGCCGTAGGGATTGCTGACGACGACCGAGTAATCGCCCGCGTCGGCGGCGCGCGCGCTGGGAATCACGAGCGTGGAATTAGTGCCTCCGGTAACGAGGTTGGTGATGTTGAGCCACCATTGGTAATTCTGCGGCTCGCTACCGGAGGACAAAACGGAGAACGTCGCGGCGTTACTCACGACGACGGATTGCGCGACGGGTTGGTTGGTAATCGTCGGCGGGAAATTCACGGTGAGCGCGGCAACGCTGCTGGTAAGCGCGCCGAAATTGTTCGTCACAATCACGTCGTAGTTGCCGACGTTTGTTTGATTCACGTTTGAGACAGTGAGTGAGGAATTATTTGCGCCAGAAATTCCTGCGCCGTTGAAGCGCCATTGATACGCGAGCGTGGCCGTGCCGGTGGCGGTGACGGTGAATGTGGCGTTGCTCGTGGCGAGCGCGGCTTGCGACACGGGCTGCGCGGTGATGGCGGGCGGAAAATTCACGGTGAGCGTGACGACGACGCTGGTCACGGAACCAAATGCGTTTTGCACGATCACGTCGTAGTTGCCGGCGTCCGCAGCGGACGTGTTGGTGAGGGCGAGTGTGCTAGCGGTCGCGGCGAGGTTCGTGCCGTTCAAACGCCACAGGTAGCTGAACGGCGCCGTGCCGCTCACGCCGACGGCGAACACGGCGTTGCTCGTCGCCAACACGGCGAGCGACGCGGGCTGGTTGGTAATCGTCGGCGGGAAATTCACCGTGAGCGCGGCAACGCTGCTGGTAAGCGCGCCGAAATTGTTCGTCACAATCACGTCGTAGTTGCCGACGTTCAGCGCAGACACATTCGAGACGGTGAGCGCGGAATTATTTGCGCCAAAAATCGCCGCGCCGTTGAACCGCCATTGATACGCCAGCGTGGCCGTGCCGCTGACGCCGACGGCGAACGTGGCGTTGCTCGTGGCGAGCGCGGCGAGCGACGCGGGTTGGTTCGTGATGGTCGGCGGGAAATTCACCGTGAGCGCGGCGACAATGCTGGTCACGACGCCGAACGGGTTTTGCACGACCACATCGTAGTTCGCGGCGTCGCTGCCAAGGACGTTGGTGAGCGCGAGCGTGTTCGTGTTCGCGTTCAAAATATTCGTGCCGTTGACGCGCCATTGGTAGGTGAATGGCGCGGTTCCGTCCACGCCCACGGCGAACGCGGCGTTGTTGCTCACCACGACGGCGACGGGCGCGGGCTGGTTCGTGATGCTCGGCGGGAAGCTCACGGTGAGCGCGGCGGGCGCGCTGGTCACGGAGCCGAAACTATTCGTGACGATCACGTCGTAACTGCCAGCGTTATTCGTGAACACGCCGGGCAACGTGAATGGATTCGTGGTCGCCCCAGAAATCGGCGCGCCGTTGAAGCGCCATTGGAACGCGAGCGGCGCGGTTCCATTCACGCCCACGGTGAAAGTGGCGTTGCTGTTCACGCCGATATTTTGCGCGGCGGGCGAGGTGACGATGGTCGGCGCAGCGCTGACGGTCAACACGGCGACGGCGCTCGTAGTTCCCGCGTAGGCGTTGCTGACGACGACATCGTAGTTGCCGCCGTTGGTGAACTGCACGTTGGTCAACGAAAGTGAATTCGTGTTCGCGCCCGCGAGGTTGGTTCCGTTGAAACGCCATTGGTAAGTGAACGGCGCGGTTCCCGTCACGGTCACGCTGAAGCTCGCGGTGCTGCCGGCGACATTGGTGCGGCTCACGGGCTGGTTGGTCACGGCGGGCGGCGAGACGATGACGATGGCGGCGGTGGAGCTGGTGACGATGCCGTAGTTGTTCGTGATGATGCAGAAGAAATTCGCGCCGGACGCCGGGATGACGTTGTTCAACACAATGGAATTACCGACGCCGTTGGTGACAAGATTGCCGTTGCGATACCACTGGTAACGCACCGTAGGCGAACCGATGGCGGTGACAAAGACGGTCGCCGTCGTGCCGACGAGGTTCGTGACGGTGACCGGCTGCACGGTGATGATGGGCGGCGAAAGCACGGTGAGCGCGGCGATGGCGGAGGTGACCGCGCCGAAATTATTCGTGACGAGGACGGAGTAATTGCCGCCGTTGGTGAACTGCACGTTGGTCAACGAGAGCGACGAGTTAGTCGCGTTCGCCAGCAAGTTCGTAGCGTTGAACCGCCATTGATACGCGAACGGCGCGGAGCCGCTGACGCCGACGCTGAAGGTGACGTTGCTGCCCACGGAGTTGGTTTGCGCGACAGGGTTCGTGGTGATGGTAACGGGGACGTTAACCGTGAGCGCGGCGACGGTGCTGGTAACGGCGCCGTAATTATTCGTCACGACGACATCGTAATTTCCCGCGTTCGTGCCGACGGCGTTGCTGACCGTGAGCAAGGTGTTCGTGGCGGACAAAATGTTCGTGCTGTTGAAGCGCCACTGGAACGCGAGCGGGGCGTCGCCAGACGCGACGACGGCGAACGTGGCGTTGCTGCCAGCGGCGACGGTGAGCGGCGCGGGATTCGTAAGGATGTTCGGCGCAAAGACGACGGCGAGCGCAGCGGGCGCGCTGGTGACGGAGCCGAACGCGTTGGCGACGACCACGTCGTAAGCCCCGGCGTTATTGGTCAAAACATTGGTAAGCGACAGCGTGTTCAAGTTCGCACCGCCAAGGTTGGCGCTGTTGAAGCGCCATTGATACGTCAGTGTGGGTGTGCCGCTGGCGGCGACGGCGAAGGTGACGTTGCTGCTGGCGAGAATGGTTTGCGACGCGGGATTGGTGACGATGGTGGCGGGGACATTGACGACGAGCGCGGCGACGGTCGAGGTGACCGCGCCGTAGGGATTGCTGACGATGGCGTCGTAATTTCCCGCACTCGCAGCGGTGACGTTGGGGAAGGCGAGCGAGGGGTTGGTCGCGGACAAAATATTTGTGCCGTTAAAACGCCATTGGAACGCGAGCGGCGAATCGCCGATGGCGGCGACGGTGAAATTAGAACTTGCGCCTTGCAGCAACGTGAGCGGTGCGGGGTTGGTGGTGATGATGGGCGGGAAGCCGACGACGAGCGCGGCGACGGAACTGGTCACGCTGCCGAAGAAGTTGGTGATGACCACATCGTAGTTGCCGGCGTTGGTGGTGACGACGTTGGTGAGCGCGAGGAAATTCGTGTTGGCATTGGCGACGTTCGTGCCGTTGAGCCGCCATTGGAACGCGAACGGCGCGGTTCCCGTGACGCCCACGGTGAAGGTGGCGTTGCTGCCGCCGCTGACTTGCAGGCCGACGGGCTGGTTGGTGATGGTCGGCGGCTGGTTGACGGTGAGCACGGCGACGGCGGAAGTGGTGCTGCCAAAATTATTCG
>JBJOPC010000228.1:0-2504 GCA_046050965.1 Verrucomicrobiota bacterium
GGCGTTCGAGTTGTTGCAGCAGAAATACGGCGGCAATTATCCGAGCATGATTTCTTTCATCACCGGCCCCTCGCGCACGGGCGACATCGAGCGCATCCTCGTGCTCGGCGCGCATGGGCCGAAGAAGCTGACAATCTTTTGCATCCAAGACTGATTTTATTTAAACTCACCGAACATGACTGCGAAAAACAAATCCTTTGAACACGTCTCGAACCTCTGGAACGACGCCGAAGCCGCGAAGCTGAAAGGCGTGGAACGCCTCGTCTACCGCTCGAACAAACTCGGCGCGGACCAGCGCATCACGAACACCGGCGGCGGCAACACGTCGTCCAAGCTCGCCGAAATTGACCCGCTCACGGGCGGCAAGATGGAGGTGTTATGGGTGAAAGGTTCGGGCGGCGATTTGCGCACGAGCACTAAAGAGAATTTTTCTTCGCTCTACCAAAGCCAGTTACTGGCGTTGCAAAAGAGTTACGCCAAGCGCAAGGACAAGGGGCTGAAGTCGCAGGCGGAGGACGACATGGTGGGAATGTATGCGCACACGACGTTCAACTTGAACCCTCGCGCGAGTTCCATTGACACGCCGCTGCATAGTTTTATTCCCGCGAAGTTTGTGGATCACATGCACCCGAACGCGGTCATCGCCATCGCGGCGAGCAAGAATTGTGAAAAGCTCACGAAGGAGATCTTCGGCGGTGAGATGGCGTATGTGAAATGGATGCGTCCCGGCTTTGAGCTCGGCCTCGCGATGCAATCCATCTGCAAGCAGAACAAAAAAGCCAAAGCCATCATGATGGGGCAGCACGGCTTCATCTCGTGGGCGAACGACGACAAGGAATGTTATCTCGCCACGCTGGATTTCATCGAGACGGCGTCGCAATACATCGAGGCGAAGTATCAGGCGAAAGGTGGCGACGCGGGCGCGTTCGGCGGTGCGAAGTATCAATCACTCGCTGCGGAAGACCGCGCCAAAGTGTTCGCGGGAATTTTGCCGTGGCTGCGCGGGCAAGTCTCGCAGCAGAAGCGTTTCGTCGGCACGGTGCAGGACGATGCGAAGATTTTGCGCTACGTCAATTCCCACGACGCGGCGCGGTTGTCCGAACTCGGCACGAGCTGCCCTGACCATTTTCTCCGCACGAAAATCAAGCCGTTGTTCGTGGACTGGAATCCGCAGTCCGGCGACGTGGCGTCGCTCAAGAAAAAGCTCGCGGCGGGCTTGGAACAATATCGCAAGGATTACGCGACGTATTACCACAAATGCAAGCGCGCCAATTCGCCCGCGATGCGCGATGCAAACCCGACGGTCATTTTGATTCCCGGTTGCGGCATGATTGCGTGGGGCAAAGACAAGAGCGAGTCGCGCGTCACGGCGGAATTTTACAACTGCGCCGTCGAAGTCATGCGCGGTGCGGAGGCGATTGATAAATACATCGCGCTGCCGCAGCAGGAGGCGTTCGACATCGAATACTGGCTGCTCGAAGAAGCGAAGCTCAAGCGTATGCCCGCCGAGAAGGAACTCGCGCGACAAGTCATCATCGTCGTCGGTGCAGGTAGCGGCATCGGCAAAGAAACGGCGCATCGCCTCGTCAAAGAAGGCGCGCACATCGTCTGCGTGGACTTGAATGCGGACGCCGCAAAAGCCACCGCTAAAGAAATCACCGACAAATATGGCGTGGGCATCGGCGTGGCGGGCTCGGGCTTGTCGAACTGCGGTCCGGCCATCGGCCTCGCGGCGAACATCACCGACCGCGCGAGCATCCGCAAGATGCTTGATGAAGTCGCGCTGGCTTACGGCGGTTTCGATTCCATCTGCGTGACCGCTGGAATTTTTGTGCCGAGCGACACGACTGGACACATTCCTGACGACAAGTGGGCGCTGACATTTAGCATCAACGTCACCGGCAGTTACTTTGTGGCGGACGAAGCTTTTAAGACATGGAAAGAACAAGGCTTGCGCGGCAATCTGGTTTTGACCACGAGTGCCAACGCCGCCGTCGCGAAAAAAGGTTCAGTTGCCTACGACGTTTCCAAAGCCGCTGGCAATCACCTCGTGCGCGAACTCGCCATCGAACTGTCGCCACTGGTCCGTGTGAACGGCGTCGCCCCGGCGACCGTTGTGCAAGGCTCGGCGATGTTCCCGCGCGACCGCGTCATCGGCTCGCTCGCGAAATACAACATCCCTTACAAGGACGACGAGGCGACCGACTCGCTCGTAACCAAGCTCGCGCAATTCTACGCCGACCGCACGTTGACCAAGTCGCCCATCACGCCCGCCGACCAAGCCGAAGCGTATTTTCTGCTCGTGACGAAACGGTTGAGCAAGACCACTGGCCAAGTCATCACCGTGGACGGCGGTCTGCACGAAGCGTTCTTGCGCTGAACTAAACTGCAACTTCAAACCTCGGCGTGTCGGGCAATCCCGCGCGCCGAGGTTTTTGCTTTGGAGTGCGGCGACACGTCGCCGCTTTCCGACTGGGAGTCATGTCTCCCAGTCGGAAAGCGCG
>JBJOPC010000229.1:0-4513 GCA_046050965.1 Verrucomicrobiota bacterium
GGTGCTGGCGAACGGAATGCCCGACCACGCGCCCGGCGAATTTCCCAACGCACACAATCCCAACCGCCTCGCGTCGCAGAGCTATACGTTCAAAATGCCGTTGCACCCGCAGCCCGCCGCCAACATCACGCCGGATAACGGCGCGTGGTTTGGCGTGGCGCTCAACGGCGTTCCCTTCGAGCCGGGCACGGCGGAGTTTTGGCAAGGCCAGCGCGCGTGGACGTTTGAGGCGAAGAGTGGTGCGCTGGATCTCGGACTCGATGCGCATAACGCGCACGTCCAGCCCAATGGTTCGTATCATTACCACGGCCTGCCGACGGGCTTGCTGAAAAATCTTGGGGACACGACGAACCGCATGACGCTCGTCGGCTGGGCGGCGGATGGCTTCCCGATTTACACACCGTTCGGCCATGCAAATCCGACGAACGCGGCGAGTGCTTTGAAAAAATTAACTTCAAGTTGGCAGTTGAAGAAAGGCGAGCGGCCTAATGATGCGCCCGATGGGAAATTCAACGGAGTGTTCGCCGCCGATTACGAGTTTGTCCAAGGCAGCGGCGACCTCGACGAGTGCAACGGGCGCACGGGCGTGACGCCGGAGTTCACGAACGGCACTTACTACTACGTCGTCACGGAGGAATTTCCGCAACTCGCGCGGTCTTGGCGCGGCCTGCCGGACAGTTCGTTCTTCAAGCGTCGCCCGCTGCCGCAGCTCGGCCAGCCGGGTATGACGGAATATCCGCGCGAGCATCCGCTAAATCCGAATCGTCGTCGCCCGCTCGCGCCGCCGCCCGCGCCGCCGCAATGAACGAAGCCGAACCCATTTCCACCAGCAGCGGGCGTCCGCTGTGGCGGTCGAAAAGTCTGCTGCTCGCGCTCGGTCTGGCGGGCGGCGGGATTTTTTACGCGCTGAAAAATCCGGCGGCGGCGGACGCCCCGTGGGAAAACTCGGCGTGGTTTCGTTTTGGCGCGAGCTACGTCGGCGGATTTGTCATCGGCTGGGCGTTCCGCCAGTCGCTGCGGCTCGCGGTAGTAGCCGTCGCAGTTTTATTGATGGTCGTATTCGTCGCGAAGTGGACGGGTTGGTTTCACCTCGATTGGCCGATGCTGGAAACTTCCGTGCGCGAAAGTCTCGGCTGGCTGCGCGGCGAAGCGGTGGCGGTGAAAAAGTTTCTGACCGGCTGGCTGCCCTCCGGCGTGGCAGGTTTCATCGGCGTCTGGCGCGGGATGCGCCATCGTTAGCGCGGCGCGGAATCAATAGCTGTTAGCGACTTGTGCGAGGCGGTTGTTGATCCAGACGCGGCTGCGGTGGCCGAGGAGTTGTTTGCGGCGTTTCTCGATGCGCACAGAACTTTTAATGAGTTCGCCGACGATGAGTTCGTAAGTTTCCTCGACGGGTTCGTTGATGACGCGGCGTTTTTTGATGACGGGCTTGTCGTCCACGGAGATGACCAACGTCCCGGCGAGCTGGTTGAAATTGAATTCCACAACGTGCTTTTCCTCTTCGCCGACTTCGAGCTTGAACTTCATAGGTGTGACTTTCGCAAGTGAGTCGGCAGTCGCAACCCGTGTGCCATGTGTGCCGGAGATTTTACCGAAGCCCGGAAACTCCCAGAAACGGCCGGATAAATAATTTTCTCTCTCACCGCTGCCGTCCAAACTGTCTCACCGTCAGTCCAGCAACTTGGCAAGTGCGTCGGCGTTTTGCACCGGCGGTTGACACGACTGACCGGTGCAGACGTAGGCGGTGGCACGGGCGGCCGTGGGCAAAGTTTTGGTGAAGGCTTCGACGTTGCCGGTGTTGCCGAGAATAATTTTATTCGGCTGATACACGGAGTGCGCGGCGGCGAGTAAATCATTTTCACCTTCGCCGCCGGTGAGGACAACGCGGCGCGGTTCGTCGAGCCAGAAATCTACGGCGTGGAGGAGGAACGCGTGGGCGTGGGGTTGGTGCTGCAAGCGCACGGCAGCGAGGGCGAGCGTGGCTTCGGCGGCGGCGCGGAAATCTTCGCGCCCGGTGATGCCCGCGAGTTTGAGCAGCGCGAGCGTGGCGACGGCGTTGCCGCTGGGTTCCGCGCCGTCGTAGTCGTCTTTCACGCGGAGAATCAAATCGGTTTGTGTGGCGGTGCTTTGCCAGAAACCGCCGTTGGCGGCGTCGTAAAAATGCGCGAGCAAAGAATCCGCGAGCGCGAGGGCGAAATCCAGATGCGCGGGCGCGAGCGTGGCTTCGTAGAGGTGAATGACGCCGTCGAGTAGGAACGCGTGGCCTTCGAGCAGTTGCACGGCATCGCGCTCGCCGTCGCGCCAACGGTGATAAAGAGTGCCGTCGACATTTTGTCGGCGGTGGGTTGGTCGTGAGGTTTCTGCCGATTGCAAGTCGGCAGCACTTTGCACCCACAGCCTTTCGCGGATGAACGCCAGATTTTTTTCTGCCGCTGCGAGATATTTTTCTTCGCCGAGCACGACGCTGGCACGAGCGAACGCTCCGAGCATGAGGCCGTTCCAGGAGGCGAGGATTTTGTCATCGAGCCCGGGGCGGACGCGCGTGGCGCGCAGGCCGAGCATTTTGATTTTGGCGGAAGCCAGCAGCGCGGCGTCGCTAGTCGGCAACGGCTCAACGAGGCTCAAAACATTTTGCCTGGCGAGCGGCGCGGGGTGGCTGTGGTCAACGAAGTTGCCGTGCTTGGTGATACCAAAATGCCGCGCGGCCACGATGAATTCTTCGGGCGAGAGCAGCTTGGAAAGTTCGTCGTGGGTGAAGCAGTAAAACTTGCCCTCGTGGCCTTCGCTGTCGGCGTCCTCGGCGGAATAAAATCCGCCGTCGGGATGCGTCATGTCGCGGAGGACGTAGTCCAAAATGTCGCGGGTGGTGGCGGCGAAGGGAGTTTCGAGTTTCTGGTTTCTGGTTTCGAGTTGAGAGACGAGGTGCGCGTCGAGGTAGAGTTGCGCGAGCTGCGCGTTGTCGTAGAGCATTTTTCAAAGTGCGGGACGAGCCACTCGGCGTCCACGGCGTAGCGCGCGAAACCGCCGCCGAGTTGGTCGTGGATGCCGCCGGCGGCCATGCGCTCGCAGGTGTGCAAGACCATGCGCGCGGCTTCGGTGTCGCCGAAGCGCGCGGCGCAGCGCAGCAGCAGCGCGGGAATGCTCGGCTGGGGAAACTTCGGCGCGTTGCCGAAACCGCCGTGGCGTGGGTCGAAGGCGTCTTTGAATTGTTGCGCGGCGCGGCGCAAGGTGTCGGGCGTGAGTGGGAAATTTTCTGTAGCGGCGCGCGCGGTGGCGAGTTCGAGGCGCGCATGAATTTCATCGGCAGAGGCGAGCACCTCGACATTGCGCTCGCGCCAGACGCCAGCGATTTGATCGAGCAGTTGCAGAAAACTCGGACGCCCGTAGCGCGCGTCTGGCGGAAAATAAGTGCCGCCGAAAAAAGGTTTCCGGTCGGGTGTGAGAAAAACATTCAGCGGCCAGCCGCCGCTGCCAGTCGTGGTCTGCACGAACGTCATGTAAATTTTATCCACGTCCGGGCGTTCTTCGCGATCCACTTTGATGCTGATGAAATGGTCGTTGAGAAATTGGCCGACGGCTTCGTCCTCGAACGACTCGCGTTCCATGACGTGACACCAGTGGCAGGTGGCGTAACCGATGGAGAGGAAGATGGGTTTGTTTTCGCGCTGCGCTTTTTCAAACGCGGCGTGGCTCCACGCGCACCAGTTTACGGGATTGTGGGCGTGTTGGAGGAGGTAGGGCGATTTCTCGCGGGCGAGGGCGTTAGTGAATTTGGGATTGGCGGCGGACATGGCGGGGCAAAACATCCAAGTTCCTATCCTGCAGCGCGAGCGAATTCACGGCGGTAGGTAAAAAAAGTTTTCTCAAGCGAGTGAAAAATGACGAAGTCGGCAGAAAAATTTTGAAACGAAGCTTGACCATTTTCGCCGCGCAACCTAATTACTTGCCAACCTTAACCGGTAAAAAATTTATGGCTGACAAAACAATCGAACAACGGGTAAAAGACATCGTGGTGGAACAACTCGGCGCCAAGCCGGATCAAGTCACCCCAGAAGCAAAATTCATCGAAGACCTCGGCGCGGATTCGCTCGACACCGTCGAGTTGGTCATGGCGCTCGAAGAAGAATTCTCCATCGAAGTGCCGGACGAAGCGGCTGAAAAGCTGCAAAGCGTCGGCGATGTCATCAAATACATCGAAGATTCGCAGACGAAGTAATTCACTCCTTTCAACGCGGGGCAGTTTCGGCTGGACACAGCTTGAACTGCCCCGTTTCATTTTCGGCAATCTATGGCAACCAACTGGACAGAACGCCGCGTGGTCATCACGGGCATGGGCGCGGTCACGCCGATTGGCAACAACGTCGAGACCTTCTGGCAAAACCTCATTGCTGGCCAATGTGGCATCGGCCCCATCACGCACTTCGACGTGTCGGCCTACGACACGAAGATTGCCGGCGAAGTGAAAAACTTTGATCCGAGCGGCGCGTTCCCGTCGCCGAAAGAAATTCGCCGC
>JBJOPC010000230.1:0-11622 GCA_046050965.1 Verrucomicrobiota bacterium
GGACGCCCTCCGAAGCGCAAGGTCCCAGCACCAACACCGTCACCGTCCGTGTCACCGACAACGGCTCGCCGAATTTGAGCGACGCAAAATCTTTCACTGTCACCGTCAACGAAGTGAACACCGCGCCGACGCTCAATGTTCCTGCGAACCAAACGCTCGACGAACTCACCACGTTAAACGTCTCCGCCAACGCGACTGACAGCGACTTACCCGCGAACACGCTCACCTTCGCCGTGGTCGCCGCGCCGAGCGGACTCACGATGGACGCCAGTAGCGGCGCGATTTCATGGACGCCCTCCGAAGCGCAAGGCCCCAGCACCAACACCGTGACCGTGCGCGTCACCGACAACGGCTCGCCGAGCTTGAGCGCGACCAACAGCTTCACGGTTATTGTCAACGAAGTGAATGCCGCACCGACGATTGTTTCCAACGCCGACGTCTACATGAATGAACTCACGACACTCACGCTCACGAACGTCGCCAGCGACGCCGACTTGCCCGCAAACACGCTCACCTTCTCGCTCGCTACCGCGCCGATTGGCATGAACATCAACAGCACCAACGGCGTGTTGACGTGGACGCCCACCGAAGCGCAAGGCCCCAGCATCAATCCCGTGGACGTCGTCGTCACCGACAACGGATCGCCAATGTTGAGTGCGACGAATCATTTCACCGTGCTCGTCAGCGAAGTGAACACTGCGCCCGTGCTATCGCCGCTCGGCGACGTGACGCTCGCTGTGAATTCTAACTTATCCGTCACCGCCACGGCCACCGACGTCGACCTGCCCGCGAACACGCTCACCTTCTCGCTCGTCAGCGCGCCCGCCGGAATGCGCATCGGCGCGAGCAGCGGAGTCATCACTTGGTCGCCCACGCCGTTGCAACGTCCGAGTTCTAACTATGTCACCGTGCGTGTCACCGACAACTCCCCTACTCCGCTTTCCGACACGCAAAGTTTCATCGTCCGCACCGTAATCAGCGACGACGTAACTACGCCGACGGTTGCCTTCGTCTCGCCGCTTGCAGATTTCCGAACCAACAGCACCACGCTCGTCGTCACCGGCACGGCCAACGACAACCGCGCGCTCGCCCGCGTCCGCGTGAGCGTGAACGGCGGCGCGTATGCCGATGCTACTGGCACGAACAATTGGTCGGCGACCGTCGCGCTCGACCCTGGCACGAATATCGTCGCGGTGTTCAGTGAAGACGCTTCGGGAAATATTTCTAGCGTCGCCACACGCAACTTCTTCCGCGTCGTCACCGCTCGGCTCACGGTGAATTATTTCGGCAGCGGCACAGCTTCGCCCAACTTGAACGGCTCGATGCTCGAACTGAATCGCAGCTACACCATCACCGCGCAGCCGCAGCCCGACTGGCTGCTCACGAACTGGACGGGCGGCGTCACGAGCAGCGTCGCCGCGCTCACGTTCACGATGACGACGAACTTGATCATCAACGCCAACTTCGTTTCCAATCCGATTGTCGTGGTCGCAGGCAATTACAACGCCTTGTTCGCCGAAAATTCTGGCGCGACGGTGGAAAGCGCAGGCTTCGTCTCCGTGACCTTGAGCAAGAGCGGCGCGTTCAGCGCGGCGATGCAAGCCGATGGACGCAGCTACGCGCTCGCAGGGGTCGTCGGCTTGGACGGACATGGTTCCGCGCAAGTATCGCGCCCGGCGAAAACGCCGCTCACGCTCGACTTACAATTTGACCTCAACGGCGGCGACGCTGTGACCGGCAGCGTGAGCAGCCTCGAGTGGAACGCGCCGTTGCTCGGCGACCGCGTCATCGCCAGCACGAATTTCTCTGGCAAATACACGCTGCTAGTCCCCGGCAGCACGAACGCCGGCAAGCCCGCCGGTTTCGGTTACGCCACCGTGTCTGCTACGAACAGCAGCTTCACACTCGTCGGCGCGCTCGCGGACGGCACGGCATTGAAGCAGACCGTCGCCGTTTCCAAACGCGGCGACTGGCCGGTGTTCATCCCGCTCTACTCCGGCCCCCTGCTCTACACAAATGCCTCGCCGCCCATCACGCTCACCGTGTATCGCGGCGCGCTCATCGGCTGGGCACACGTCACGAGCAACAGCTCGCCGACTGTCAGCGGCTCGTTTGTTTGGTTGAAGAATGCCTGCACGAACGGAAATATTTTTACGAACGGTTTTGAAGTGGATTCCACCGTCACTGGCGCGCGCTATAACGCCCCGGCGACTGGCGGACGCGCCGCCAACTTGGCCAACGGCGTTCTCAACCTGTCCGGCGGCGGACTCGCGGCAGACATCACCGCCAACTTCACGCTCTCGACTGCGAACGCCGTGACTTTCGCCGCACCCAACGCGAACAAATGCGCGCTCACCATCACGCCCGCGACCGGCTTGGTGAAACTCACCTTCACCCCCGCAGGCACTACGAAAGCGCGCACCGCCAACGGCGTCATCCTGCAAGACTCGAACGTCATCGGCGGTTCGTTCGTTGGCACGAACGCCACCGGCTCGTTCACCGCGCAGCCGCAGTGAGCGCCGCCGCGTAGCACTCGTCCATCACCGCTTGCGTCTGCACCGCCCACTGCGACCACTCGTGGTTCAACTGGCCGGTCGCAACCTGCACCGCGAAGTTGCGAAACAGATTGGCGTCCTGCGCGAACGGGATTTTCTCCAATTGCATTTCCGCGCCATTCAATTCGAAGCTCGGCTCATAAACTTTCTTGGGATGCACGAAATCATCCAGCCGGAGATAGCCTTTGCTCCCGCTCACCTGAAACCACTGCTGCTTCGCCACGAGGAACGAACAGTAGAAACTCGCGCTCGCGCCACCGGGGAAAATCAGTTCGGCGGAAAATTCCGTCGGCGCGGCGGCGGGACTGTTCGCGTTGCCGCGCGCAGAAATAATTTTTGCTGTCACGCTCGCGGGCGTCTGCCACTTCATCGCCCAGAGTGCGAAACGAATGCAATACCAACCCAAGTCGCCGAGGCAACCCGTCGGTTCCAGCGCGCTGTGGACGCGGATGTTATTGGCGAAAAACTTTTCTGCCGTGCTGAACGTATGCATGGATGTCAGCCGTTTGATTTGGCCGACGGCGTCTGCGTCGTCGAGCGCAGCGCGGATTTTTTCCATGCGCGGATGATGCATGAACATCACGCCGTCCATGAACTGCACGTTGCTCTTCGCGCAAGCGTCGGTCATCTCGCGCACGCCGGCTAAATTCAAGCCACAGGGCTTCTCGCAGATGACGTGCTTGCCCGCAGCGGCGGCGCGGAGCACCCACTCCTTCCGCAAACCCGTCGGCAGCGGATTGTAAATCGCATCCACCTCCGACGACGCCAGCAATTCCTCGTAGCTGCCCAGCGCGGCAGGAAAAATATCGAACGGCAATTCGTCCTGACACTCGCGCACAAACTGCCGCGCCCGCGCCTTGTCGCGGCTGGCCACGGCGGTAACAACGGTGTTGCCGGACTCGTGAATCGCGCGCCAGTTCCGCCGCGCAATCCCTGCCGTGCTCAAAATTCCCAATCGCAGTTGTTTCATAAAAATATCCGTAGCCGCCGACGTCAGTCGGCGCATTTCAAATTGGTTTGCGCCGACTCACGTCGGCGGCTACCGACTCCCGCACCCGTTCTAAAATCACTTCCGCCACCAGCGACTCCGTGCCGACCGCCGCCGAATACCACACCCGCTTGCCGCGTTGCTCCGTGGGATTCCGCCACGTCGGCTGACCTTGCGCGAGCCGTTCTTTGACGATGCGTCCCGGCGAACCCAACAGCACGGGAATATCTTCGACAACGTGCAATCCATCGCTGATGAAAAACGGCACGACGACCAAATGCTTCGTCGCCGCCAGTTCGTAAGCCGCCCCGATGCGCGGTTCCTCATCCATGAACACCGCATGAACGTCCGCGAAAATATTTTGCGCGCGGATTAACTCCACTTGCCGCAACACAGACTCGCGCGACTTCGCACTGCGCTCCGTGCCGTGTCCCGCGATGATGAGCGTGGTCTCACGCGGCTTCGGCGCGCGCGGAAACGGAAATTGCGCTACCACCGTCCGCGCTCGCGCAAGAATGACACCCGTCATCGCGGAATGTGTCCCAACAGGCGGAGTGTATAAAAGCGTCCGCCCTTCTGACTTCTGAAGTCTGGCCCCTGAATTCGGTTCGTCAAACCCCAGTTCACGCGGAATCACTTCGCTCGCAAAATACCCTTCGCTCACGAACAGCGGCACGATGAAGACGCGCGCCGCTTGGATTTCCGCCAGCACCGTTCTGATTTGCGGCTCCTGTTTCCAAAACGCCTCATGCACTTCCGCAAACACCCCACGCCGCCGCAACTCCGCCGCGTGTTGCATCACCGGCAGTGCCGAGCCATCGTTCAACGCCGTGCCGTGCCCTAGCACGACCAGCGCGGCGTCTTGAAAATTGTCCGTTGCCACGCGCCATGATTAGCCGACGCCCCTGCCGCTGCCAACGCGCAAAAAGTTTTATCCGCAGATTTCACAGGCTTTCGCAGATTAATTTCCAATCTGCGTCCCTCTGCGAAATCTGTGGACGCCTCTCCGGTAATTCAAAGTTAGAAAAATTCTTTGAAACATTTTGACCCGCGCCGCGTCAGTCAGTAGAACTTTGTCCGCACCGAACTAAACAATTTTATGAAAACCAAATTCATTGCCACCACCCTCGCCCTTCTCGCGCTCGCCGCCGTTGCCCGTGCCGAAGATCGCGACGCCACCAAACTCCCGCCCGCGTCCAAACAGAAAGAAGTGACCTTCGACAAGGACATCAAACCCATCTTTGAAAAAGCCTGCGTCAAATGCCACGGGGCTGAACGCGCCAAGGGTCACATCCGCCTCGATACCCTCGAAGGCACACTCAAGGGCGGTCAAGACGGCAAAATTCTCGAAGTCGGCAAGAGCGACAAGAGCGACCTCGTCTACGCCATCGCCCACGTCGGGGACCCCGACACTTTCATGCCGCCGACCAAAGGCAAGAAACCCGCCGCCCCACTCACCGCCGAACAAGTCGGCCTCGTCCGCGCGTGGATTGACCAGGGCGCGAAGTAATATTGCCGCCCTCACCCATTCTCCCAACGCGCGCCGGACAACCGGCGCGCGTTTTTTCTGCCCAAACGCGGCGCGGATAAACCCTCCAAGCACGCCGCCGAACCGTTCCAACGCGTTCCCGAATGATTGAGGAACGTTACTGGACGACTGCGGAACGTTCCTTAATTGTTTAGGAACGTTACTTTATGGTTAAGCAACGTTCCTTGAGTGTTCAGTAACGTTACTCTGATATTAAGTAACGTTCCGCAGTCGTCCGGGAATGTTGCTCACAGAACTAGGAACGCTACTTAATGGTTCAGTAACGTTCCTTTATGATTGAGTAACGCATAGTTCGACCTAAAACACGCCGCTTTTGCCCTCATTCGCACTGAAAGCGATATTTTCCGCCATTTTTCCCCTTGCGCGCGTAGCCAAGTAGATCTAAACCTTGCTTCACCAAACCAACTTCACTCACAACCCCTACTTCACATGGCCAGAAAGAACTTTTACCTCCCAAAAGACGACCTCGGACGCGTTACTTGGCTCAACACCTTCGCCCTCACCTTGCCGAACTACCAAGTCGCGCTCGGCCTCACCAACGCCGAAGTGGACTCGTTGAAGGCCGACGCCAAATGTTTTGACTACCTGCTCAAATGCCAAACCAGCATCGCCAGCTATGCCAACGGCTGGACGAGTTTCAAGAACGACCTGCGCGACGGCAGCGACGCCCATTACGACCAATACCCCGCGCCGCCCAATCTCGGCGTTGCGCCGCCGCTGGTGGCGCCCGGCATTTTCAGCCGCGCGACTTTGCTCGTGGCGCGCATCAAGACTTCGCCTGCTTACAGCGAAGCCCTCGGCGTTGGTCTTGGCATCATCGGCACTGAACACAGCGACGACCTCACCACCGTGCAACCCGAACTGACCGTCTGGCAGGAATCCGGCAAAGTGAAAGTCAGTTGGAAAAAAGGCCGCATGAGCGCGTTGGAGATTTGGGTGGATCGCGGTGCGGGTTTTGTATTCCAAGCCCTCAACACCATCCCCGACTACACCGACCCCACGCCCCTGCCCACCGGCGACCAAGCCGCCGTGTGGAAATACAAAGGGCTCTACCGCAAAGGCGACCAACCCGTCGGCCAATGGAGCAACATCACTAGCCTCGCCGTGGCGGCGGTGTGAAAAGTTTTTAGCCACAGATGGGCACAGATGGAACACGATTCAAACAACCAAATTTGTTTAGGGCTCTTTTAACTGTGGAGGAACCGCATCTTTTTCCTCAACCCAATTCGAATCCACTAACTTTTCAGAAATATCGGCAAGCGTTTTAACCATAATGCCGGGACTATCTGGTCCGGTGAACAAATCAGATTTTTGGCAATTAACCCCAGGGATAAAATACGTTACCGCTTTGATGATTGACTCTGCTTCATCGTCTTTAAGTCCCGGCCATAGCCGAATCTCTGAAATCCAATCTTGCGGCTGTATATTTTCGAGTAAAATTCCGCCGCGCTCATCTCGTTCTGGCCCTGAAGTAACGAAGCGAACTTCTTGTTCTGACTTGTATTCCATTCGTTTCAAAAAGAATGGTCGAAGTAGCAATCGATAGTCCGATGACCGTTCAGGATTAAATTCAGTGCTTACGCCGCTTCGGTAGTCAACATAAGTCATCCGCCCATAAATAAAATCACGAGTCGTTTTTTCAAAAACCTCACATATTTTCCCAACGGTCGATTTTATAGCTACGCCTTGATTTCCATAGGTATTCCACATTGCAGCAGACTCCTGATATGATTGAAACCAGCACCATGCAAATCGAGTCCGTCTGATGAAATCAAAATAGTGTTTCCGAAGTTTTTCTTCACGAGCGTTGGGATAATCCCTGTTGATTTCTATGAAATGTCGGTCGTATTCAGAACACAACACTTTCAGCATCCATTCTTCCATCGCTTTTGTATCTTTTTCGTAATGACTGCTAAATGCGGTGTTGAACCAAGCAATGTCCTCATAAAACTGTCCTTCAAATGGGTCTCCGGCTCGCAGTTTTGCAACGGAAGGAATAAACACCAGACCATTAAGATACGAAAAGAGTGTTCGTAATGGAACGTAGCGCCATACCTCTGCGTTTTCATTTAGCCACCGCGTTTCGCTTTGAGAAAAAATCTGCGTGGGTTTAGGCACGCGGAAAAACTAGTTTAGCTTTTCAGGCCGAGCAAGTTCAGTCTCTGTGGCATCATACCTGAATCGGTTTAGCATCTGTGTTCCATCTGTGCACATCTGTGGCTAAACCTTCCTATTTCCCCATCGGCCAGTTGGCGGCGACGAGGGCTTTGTAGCCGCCTGCAAGCGAGTGGACGTTGGTGTAACCCATCTGTTGCGCGGCGTCGCAGGTGAGCACGGAACGGAAACCGCCGCCGCAATACATGATGATCTCCGTCTGCGCGTCGGGGAAGCGGCCTTCGAGGTCGCGTTCCAAAATGCCTTTGCCCAGATGCTGCGCTTCGGCGGCGTGACCGGCGAGCCACTCGGAATCTTCGCGCACATCGAGCAGCACGGCGCGGGGATTGGCGGCGAGCCGGGCGCGGGCTTCGGCGATGGTGAGTTCGTGCACGCGCGGTTGCGCGGCGGTGACGAGTTTGAGAAAACCGGGAGCGTGTTGCATGGCGGGAAATTGTGGGGCAAAGCTGAAAACGGAAAGCGGAAAGTTGAAAGCGGGCGTTGCGAAAACGTCCGTTGACCGCGCTGGGTTTCTGTGTTTCTGTGGCGGTGTGAAATTACTTTCTACGGTCACTCTTTCAGTCGCGCTGTTTTTTTTATTCAACCACGCGGCAATTGCGGCCACCTACAAGGTCGGGCCAACGCGCAAAGACAAAACTTTGCAGGCGGTGGCGGCGCGTTTGACGCCGGGCGATGTGGTGGAGGTGGACGGGGATTGTGCGTATCCGGGCAACGTGGTTTTCACCAGCGCGGGCAGCGCGGACGCACCCATCACGGTGCGCGGGCTACGCGTGAAGGGGCATCGCCCGGTCATCTCGGCGGCGGACGGAAATAATGTGCCGGTGCTGCTGGCATTTCGGGCGGCGCATTATTTACTCGAAGGGTTTGAACTCGACGGGGCGAAGCGCGGCAGCCTCGCGCGCGGTTTGTATCTCGTGGCGGATGACCTGACGGTGCGCGATGTATGGATTCACGATTGCGCGCATCACGGCATCCACGAGTCGGACACGGGCGGTTCGCTGACGTTGGAAAGCGTGGAGGTGTCGCACTGCGGCGAGGGTTTGCAGAAGCATCAGATTTATGTGGCGTCGGACAATGTGAAGTTTCCTTACGCCGTTTTCCGCATGACGCACTGTTACCTGCACGACGGCAACGGCGGCAACAACGTGAAGTCGCGCGTGGGGCGGAATGAAATTTATTACAACTGGATCGGCGGCGCGAAGTTTCACGAATTGGATTTGATCGGCGCAGACGCGGGTGTGCAACCGGGCAAGGCCGAGCTCGTGCGCGAAGATTCAGATGTGGTGGGCAACGTGTTCGTGAAGGTGTCTGGGTCGCAAGGCGGGTTCGCGCGCTTGGGCAACGATGGTTCGGGCGCGAGCGACGGACGGTATCGTTTTGTGAACAACACGGTGGTGCTGCCGACAAATTTTCTGGGTTATGTCATTCGCCTGCGCTTGCCGATCCAAAGTGTGGAGTGGCACAACAGCGTAGTGACGCGCATCGGCGGCGGGCCAGTGAGATTCCTCGACGCGGTGAAGGGCGTGGGCGGCGCGAATAATTTTTTCCCGACCGGCACGAAGCTCCTGCCGCCCACGCTCACCGGCAACATCTTTGGGCGCGACGCAAAATTCGTGGACGTGGCGAACGGAGATTTCACGCCGGCGCCCGATTCGCCGCTGCTGGGCGCGGCGCGGTTTCCGACGGAGAGTCCGGCGGAGTTTCCCTTCGAGAGTCCGCTGGCGGAACCGGCGTCCGAGCCGCCGTTACCCGGTCACGCGAACGCGGCGCAACGCACCGACACGGCAGATTTGGGCGCGTTCGCCGGGCGAAAAACTGAAGGACGGTAAATTCGCGCACGTTCTGGCTATCCGAAAAATTCCCGCGCGTTTAACTTCGGCGCGTTTATGGACATTAAAAACCTAGGCGACGTTCCCGCGTTCATCACGAAGGACGGTTCAGAAATCCGCGAACTGCTCGCACATCGCAACTCGGCGATTCGCAACCAGAGCTTGGCGGAAGCGCGTTTGCCCGTGGGCGGCAGCACGCAGGAACATTTTCATCCGCGCGCCGAAGAAATTTATTTCATCACGGCAGGGACGGGACGAATCCGCATCGCCGACGAAACGCGCGACGTGAAACCCGGCGACGCCATCGCCATCCCGCCCGGCCTGAAACACAAGCTCTGGAACACCGGCAACGAAGTCCTCACCCTGCTCTGCTGCTGCGCGCCCGCTTACGAACACGCCGACACGGTTATCACGGAACACTGACGGAAACTCTCCTGCATGAAAAAGCCAACGACGGTCATCTTTGATTTGGGCGGCGTGTTTGTGAATTTTGATTACGGCATTGCGGCGCGCGCCATCGCCGCACAGAGCGCGGTGACGGCGGCGCAAGTGCGCGAGTTGATTGACCACTCGCCGCTGCTGCGCCGCTACGAGACCGGCAGCATCAGCACCGGCGAATTTTTCGACGAGGTGGTGGCGGCTACCGGGTTTCGCCGTCCGCTGTTGGAGTTCACGAAACATTTCAACAGCATCTTCTGGCTCGTGCCGGAGACGGTGGCACTGAACCGCGAGTTGCGTTTGCGCGGTGTGCCGACGTTCGCGCTGTCGAACACAAACCCGCTCGCTTACGCGGCACTCCGGGCAGAGTATGATTTTTTTAAAGACTTCGACGGCATCGTGGTCTCGCACCTCGCGCGCGTGATGAAGCCAGACGCAGGCATCTACGAACTTACGGAGAAACTCTGTGGCAAAACCGGCGCGGACTTGGTGTTCATTGACGACCGCGCGGATAATTGCGCGGCGGCGGCGGCGCGCGGTTGGCAGGTGATTCAGCACACGAGTCCGGCGGCGACACGCGCGGAGTTGGTGCGGCTGGGTTTGCTGTAATCCGTTGGGAAATAAAAAACCGCGCCGGAAAAATCCGGCGCGGTTTTGGTTTAGGAACTCGTCCCAAAACTACGGAAGCTGGATGCGGAAATATTTTTGCGGCGCGTTCGGGTTCAGGGTGTTGGTGAAGTTGAAGCTGCCGTCAGGCGCGAACACGTTCGTGGCGATGCTCACCCAGTTGGTCGCAGGCGCAGCGACGTTAGTGTGGGTAACGACGTAGTAGTTGCCATTGGCGCTGCCGTTCGTGCCGCTGAAGACGAGCTGGTTGCCGGTGAGGCTGGTGCTGTTGAACTTCGGCGCGGCGACGGCGGCCGTGCCGAGCACTAGCTGGCCGCTGAGGTAAATCTCGTTGGTGTTCCAAGAAATCCCAGCGGGCGGCGCGGGCAAAATAATTTGATCAAACGTGCCGGTGATGTTGGTCGCGCCCGCGAATTTGAAAAGCGGGAACACATCGCCGTTGGCGAGCGCGCCACCGAGGTTGGTGATGACGAGCGAACCGCCGCACGTGAGCGTGTTGAGCGCGATAACGGAGTCGTTGGTTGCGCCGGCTTTGTTCAACTGAAAAATGTTGGTGCTGCCCGCCGCCATGGCGAGGGTGCCGCTCATGCTGAACTGGCCGATGGCGTTGCCGCCAGGCGTGAAGGTCGCACCGCTGTAAAGGTTCACCGTGCCGCCAAGCGCGCCGTTGCCGGTGAGGAGTCCGGCGTTGAGATTCGCGCCAGATGCGAGCGAGCCGTTCACTTCGAGTGTGCCAGCATTGACGGTAGTCGCGCCGGTGTGGGTGCACACGCCGCTGAGCGTGAGTTTGTTCGTGCCGACTTTGACGATGGCGGTAGCGCCGCCGCCGTCCACGATGGCGCCGTCGAAGTTGCAGTCGATGCCTTTGCCGCCGATTTCATAGGTGACGGTTCCGGCTGTGCCGTTGCCACGGCCAGAGAGTTTAGTGCTCGCGCCGCCGAAGAGTGCGCCGAGATAAACGTAAGTGCCGCCATTGCGGTGGAGCATGGTTCCAGTGCCAGTGCCAAGGTTGAAGGTGGCCAGCGCACTGCCAAAGTTGGACGTAGCGTTGTCGTTGTTCAAACGTAGGGAGCCGGAGTTCGTGCCGAAGTCCACCGTGCCGGAGAAGTTGGCCAAGTTGCCGCCGCCCTGTCCCGCGCCGCCGATGGTAAAGGTCTGCGTGGCGTTTTGCGTGAGGAAGTTCACGAGCACGTTGCCGCTGCCGAACCATGAGCCGCGCAGCACGACGTTGCCCGCCGCGACGCCGCTAAATTCCACATTGCAGTTGCCGTTGAACTCGAGGACGTGGTCAATGACGATCGCGCCGTTGACGCGGAACGTCGCGCCGTTGTTGGTGATGCCCGCCGCGACCGGGCCGGGCGCGGTGGCGTTGCCGAAGATGACCGTGCCGGCGTTGACGACCGTGCCGCCGGTGTGGGCGTTGGCTGTGCCAAGCGAAAGGATGCCCGCGCCGGTCTTGAT
>JBJOPC010000231.1:0-4240 GCA_046050965.1 Verrucomicrobiota bacterium
CGCACCTGCGGCTGTCGCCGTTACGCCCGCCGCCAACTTGTCCGGTCACTGGGACTGGACGTGCTGCGAAGGTCATTACCAAGGCACGCTCGAATTGCATCAAGAAGCCAACCAACTCACCGGTCGCCTCCACGACGAAAACGACCCCGACGGCAGCGAACTCACCGGCTCCCTCACGGGCAACGTCATCCAACTCACGCGCACTTGGAATGATTCCCAGCAGCAATACGAACTCACCTTGAACGCCGACGGAAAAACTTTCTCCGGCGAACTCTCCGGCACGCGCGACGAAAACGTCGGCACACACTTTGAAGCCACCCGAAAATAATCTGATGAAACAATCAATCGTTACCCTCGACATGGAAGGCGTGCTCACGCCGGAAATCTGGATCGCCGTCGCCGAGAAAACCGGCATCCCCGAACTCCGCCGCACCACGCGCGACGAACCGGACTACGACAAGCTGATGAATTACCGCATCGGCATCCTCGACCAGCACGGCATCAAACTCTCCGACATCCAAGCCGTCATCGCCACGTTGCCGCTGCTCGACGGTGCGAAAATTTTTCTCGACGAACTCCGCACCCTCACGCAAGTCGTGATTCTCTCCGACACCTTCGAGCAATTCGCCCAACCGCTCATCAAACAACTCAACTGGCCCGCCCTGCTCTGCCACACACTCATCGTCGAGCGCGACCGCATCGCCGGTTACCAACTCCGCATCGCCGACCAGAAACGCAAAGCCGTCGCTGCGTTCAAGGCGCTGAATTATTTCGTCGTCTCCGCCGGCGATTCCTACAACGACACCGGGATGCTCGCCGAAGCGAACGTCGGCTTCCTCATCCACGCGCCCGACAAAGTGAAAAAAGAATTCCCGCAATTCAAATCGGTGGAGAGCCACGCGGAATTATTGAAGCTCATTAAAAACGCCTTGGCTTGAGTGCGGAATTCGGAGTGCGGAGTGCGGAATAGCTCGCGCTTTAACGACGACTTGAAGATTTTTTGGCAGTGTTAATGGAAGCGACGGCGATGGCGGTAAGTTCGCTGGCCTCTTGGGTAAGCGCGGAAGCGTGAGTCGCAGAAATCTTCCCCGCGTCCACGAGTAGCTCCAACCAATAGCCAGATTCATCGGCCTCTTCTTCGACCGTGCCCATTTTTGAAATAAAATCCGCCGTGGATTTGCGGCGACACGCCGCGCGGTAGTTCGCGCCTACCGAAGTTCCCGACCGCAGCAGTTGGTTACCCAGCACCCGGCAAGTTTGGTCATGCGGCAAACTTTCAACCAACTTGATGACGCGCAAAGCAAACTGTTTCGTCCGCAGTTTTAAGTTTTCATTGCTCATACTTTTCCTTCGCTCCAAAAAACATCGCGATTTGGCGAGCCAACGACTCCGCACTCCGCACTCCGAATTCCGCACTCCCTCAGTCTTCCGCCTTCGACTCGCGCGTCGTCAAATCCTGCAACGCCTTTCGCACGTCC
The DNA here is from genome assembly GCA_046050965.1 of Verrucomicrobiota bacterium. Lineage (GTDB taxonomy): Bacteria > Verrucomicrobiota > Verrucomicrobiia > Limisphaerales > JAFMIX01 > JAFMIX01. The sequence continues at coordinate 1,479 of JBJOPC010000231.1, forward strand.
TTCGCTTCGTAGAGCATGGCGTGAACTTGGTCAATGATGGGCGTTTCCAGTTTGTGTTTGCGCGCTAGCTCGAACGCCGAGCGCGCCGTCGGATAACCTTCCGCCACGGACGCCGTGCTGTTCACGATGGCGTCCACTTTCTCACCGCGTCCGAGCCGCTCGCCGAAACCGCGATTGCGACTCAGCTTCGAGAAGCACGTCACCATCAAATCGCCCAGCCCGCTCAAGCCCGTGAACGTGTCCGCCTGCGCGCCGCACGCCACACCCAGCCGCCGCATCTCCGCGATGGCGCGCGTGACCAGCGCGGCTTTGGAATTGTCGCCGAAGCCGAGTCCGTCGCACACACCCGCGCCGATGGCGATGACGTTCTTGAGCGCGCCGCCGAGTTCCACGCCGAGTAAATCGTTGCTGGAATAAACCCGGAACGTCGGGCGATGAAAAAGTTTCTGCGTCAGCGCGGTCGCGGCGGAATCTTCGCTTGCCGCCACGAGCGCGGCGGGAACACCGCGCGCCACTTCCAGCGCCAGCGACGGCCCGGACAACGCCGCGAGCCTCGCCTGCGGCGCGGTCTGCGCCAGCACGCCGCACATCGTCAGCCCGCTGTGATGCTCAATGCCTTTGGTGACGCTCACCGCCACGCCGGAGAAATTGGCGAGCGACTTCGTGACTTCGCGGAACGCCTTTGACGGCACGGCCACGACGATGAATTCCGCGCCGTTCACTGCGGTCGTTAAATTATTTTCCAACTGCAACTCACGCGGCAGTTCGATGCTCGGCAAATAACGCTCGTTGCGAAAACTTTTCCGCAGCGCGTCCAAGTGCGTCGCGTCGTGTCCCCACAACGTCACCTCGTAGCCGCCGACGTGAGTCGGCGCATTCTCGTTGGCGGACGAGGAAGTTTGCGCCGACTCACGCCGGCGGCTACCCGAATTTTCCACGAGCAATTTGGCGAGCGCTGTCCCCCACGCGCCTGCGCCGAGCACGGTGATTTTCATTTCGTGGATTCCTTGGGTTTGCTACCGAGACGATTCTCCGTGCCGGCGGCGAGACGCTGGATGTTCGTCTTGTGTTTGTAAATCGCCAGCGCGCCCAGCGCGATGGTGACGACGCGCAGCAACATGGATTCACGCGTGAACCAAACCGCCACCGGCAACGCCACGCCCGCCGCAATCGAACCGACCGAGACGTAGCGTGTCAGCAAGACCGCCACGGCGAAGACTGCAATGGCAACCCCGATAGCGAGCGGCGCGAGTGCCAGAAAAACTCCTGCGCTGGTCGCGATGCCTTTGCCGCCTTTGAAATTGAGCCAGCATGTGTAGTTGTGCCCCAGCACCGCGCAAACGGCAGCGAGCACGGTGAATTTCGTCTGGAGTTCCACGGCAGACTTGGCGAACGGCACATACAGCCCGAAGAAATGCGGCGCAAGCCAATTAAAAATCAGCGGCGTCAGCCACGCGACCGCCGCGTAACCCTTGAGCGCATCCACCAGCAGCACGGCGATGCCCACGGGTTTGCCCAGCACCCGCATGGCGTTCGTCGCGCCGATATTGCCGCTGCCGACCGTGCGGATATCAATGCCCTTCGCCCGCGCGACGAGATAACCAGTGGGCAACGAGCCGAGCAAATACGCGACCAGCGCGGTGAGGAGATAACTCAAATAAGGCACGGCGTTAATCTAGCGGGGGCAAGTTGCCGGTTGAAAGTTGAAAGTTGGCTTTGATTGGAAACAACCGCCAAAACCCCGCTTCGTTCGTTGACTCTTATTTAGCCTCTGATATTTTCCCCGCTCATTTTCGGTCGTTGAAACAAGCAGCAGCAAACAGCAAAAACTTTATGGCAAAATCATCCAAAACCAAATACGTCTACACTTGGGGCAACAAAAAAGCTGACGGCGACGGCAGCATGAAAGCCCTCCTCGGCGGCAAAGGCGCGAACCTCGCCGAAATGACCCGCATCGGTCTGCCCGTGCCTCCCGGCTTCACCATCACCACCGAAGTCTGCACTTATTTTTACGCGAACAAACGCACTTACCCATCCGTGCTCCAAGCGCAGATGGAAGCGGCCATGGCCAACATGGAAAAAATCATGGGCACGAAGTTCGGTTCGACGACCGGCATGCCGTTGCTCGTCGCGGTACGTTCCGGTGCGCGCGATTCCATGCCGGGCATGATGGATACGATTTTGAATCTCGGCTTGAACGACCAGGCGGTCGTCGCGCTCGTCAAAGCCACGGGCAATGAACGTTTCGCATGGGATTGCTACCGCCGTTTCATCCAGATGTATGGCGACGTGGTGATGGGCGTGCAGAAGCGCGAAGGCGAAGATCACGATCCGTTCGAGCACACCATCCACACTTTCAAGCACGAGACCTATCACCGCGACATCGTGGACAGCAATCTCACTGCGGCCGATCAGCAGGAACTCGTGAAGCGTTTCAAGAAACTCGTCAAGGAACGCACTGGAAAAGATTTCCCGACGAATCCGTGGGATCAATTGCGCGGCGCAGCGGGCGCGGTGTTTGGTTCGTGGATGAACGATCGCGCGAGTGTCTATCGCCGCAAGTATAATATCCCGACGGAATGGGGAACAGCCGTCAACGTGCAGGCGATGGTGTTCGGCAACACCGGCGAAGACTCTGGTTCTGGCGTCGCGTTCACGCGCAATCCGGCGAACGGCACGAATGAATTCTACGGCGAATTTTTGATTAACGCGCAGGGCGAAGACGTCGTCGCCGGCGTTCGCACGCCCGAACCCGTGTCGAA
>JBJOPC010000232.1:0-11063 GCA_046050965.1 Verrucomicrobiota bacterium
AGCAATTCTGTCGAACGCTTCCGTGATCGCTACTGGCTCTCTTATCTAGGCGGACCGAATCCCGGTTACGAGAAATTGCCTATCTCCATTGGCATCGCCTCCACCACGAATCTCGCGGTTGCGGCGCCGTGGAATAAATTGCCTGCGCCCGTTTTGCGAAGCGACGATGCGGACGTGCGCGCGTTCGAGACCGACGTGCTTTACAAAAGTTTTATCTTCCACGACCACGACCGGACGCTCGGCGCGCCCTTCGTCATGTTTTACAACGCGCGTCCGCCGAAGGGGAACGAGACCATCGGGATTGCCATCTCGCAAGATTTGCAGAAGTGGCAACGCTACGGGAGTGAACCCGTCGTGACGAACGCGCGTCCGGCGGATTTGAAATACGGCGTCATCAGCGGCGACGCCCAGATCGTGCGCATGGGTGATGTGTGGGTCATGTTTTACTTCGGTGCGTTCTGGAAAAAAGGCGCGTTCGATACGTTTGCTGCGTCGCGTGACCTTGTGCATTGGACGAAGTGGACGGGCGAAGATCTAATCAAAGCCAGCGAACCGTGGGACACGCCCTTCGCGCACAAGCCTTGGATTATCAAACACGACGGCATCGTCTATCACTTCTACTGCGCGGTCGGTGGCAAGGAACAGCACCGCGCGATTGCGGTGGCGACCTCTAAAGATTTGTCTGGCAAAAGGTGACGTGGTTCAACGCGGCTTCACATAGCCGTTCACCAAAAACCACTCGACCGCTTCGGCGAGTGCTTGGCGTGGCGGTGTCTGCGGCAAGCCAAGTTCGCGGATGGCCTTTGCGGGATTGAACCACATCTTGTCGGCGGCCATGCGCGCACCTGCGAGCGGGACGCGCGGGGGAATTCCCGTCACGAACGAATACGCCTCGTTCGCACACGCCGCACCGACGGCGACCCAGCGGGAAATTTTTTTCTTCGGCGCAGACACACCGCTGATTTCGGCGAGCGTGTCGAACAATTGCTTCATCGTCCAATTGCCTTGCGCGTTTCCCAAAATGTAGCGTTGGTCAATTTGTCCTTCAGCGGCGGCCAAAATATGACCGCGCGCCACGTCGCGGACGTGCACCCAATTCAAACCGGCGTCCACATACGCGGGCATCCGACCGTTGAGAAAATCCACGATGACTTGTCCCGTGGGCGTGGGACGCGTGTCGCGCGGGCCGACGGGCGCGCTGGGGTTGACGATGACCACAGGCATTCCGCGCCGCGCACACGCCATGGCGATTTGCTCGGCTTGCCATTTGGAACGCTTGTAAGGGCTGTTCATCTGCGCGGCGTTGACGGGCATCGCTTCGTCCGTGGGAAAATAATTTCCGTCCGGCGTGCGTTGCGGCAAGGCGATGCACCCGACCGTGCTCGTGTGGACAATGCGCGCGCAGCCCGCCGCGCTCGCGGCCTCGATGACGTTGCGTGTGCCTTCCACGTTCGTCGCGAACATCGTGCGATAACTCCGCGCCCAGAGTTGATAGACGGCGGCGGTGTGGAAACACCAGTCGCAACCACGCATGGCCTTGGTCAACGCTGCGCGGTCGGAAATATCGCCGCGCACCAGTTCAAAATCCGAACCGTGCAAACCCCGCGTGTCACTGCCGTCGCGGATGAGCGCGCGCACGAAATGCCCGCGCGCGTTCAACTCGTGAACGAGGTTCGCGCCGAGAAAACCCGCCGCGCCGGTGACAAAGCAATTCATGTTCGGCGAAATTAGCCGCGCCACGCCGTGCCGACAATCCGCGAGTCGTCCGTATTTTTAACTTTGGCTCGCGGCTGCGTTCCCGGTAATTTCTTCCGATATGGTCGACTCCATCCAGACGCTGGGAATCATCGCAGGCAACCGCTCGTTGCCGCTGCTGTTTGCGCAACAGGCGCGCGCGCAGGGCGTGGCGCGGCTCGTGGCGGTGGCGTTCGAGAATGAGACCGACCCCGCGCTCGCCCAACTCGTGGACGAAATCGTGTGGGTGAAAGTCGGGCAACTTGGCAAAATGATTTCCGCACTCGCGTCGCGCGGCGTGGCGCAGTGCGTGATGGTCGGCCAGATTGCGCCGAAAAATCTTTTTGATCTGCGTCCCGATATTCGCGCGATGACGATGATGTTGCGGCTGAAAGAAAAAAACGCGCACACCATCTTCGCCGCCATCGCCAATGAGTTGAAGAAAGACGGCGTGGAACTCGTAGAGGCGACGCCGTGGTTGAAGCCCGCGATGCTCGGCGCGGGTTTCGCGCTCGGCCCGAAGTTGAGCGAGCCACAAAGTGCGGATGTGAAGTTCGGTTTCCGCATCGCCAAAGAAATTTCCCGGCTGGAAATCGGCCAGAGCGTCGTCGTCAAGAACGGCACGGTGCTCGCCGTGGAAGGTTTTGAAGGCACGGACAAATGTCTCGCGCGCGGCGGCGAACTGGCGAGCAAAGCGGGTGGCGCAGTCGCCGTCAAAGTCGCCAAGACCGGTCACGATATGCGCTTCGATATTCCCTGCATCGGCGCGGCTACGTTGCAGACTTGCGCCGATTACGGCATCAATGTGCTCGCGCTCGAAGCGGGAAAAACCTTGCTCCTCGACGCGGACGCAGTAAAACAACTCGCCGCGAAACGGAAAATTTCGCTCGTCACCGTCAGTTAAAAATAAAAACCAAACCATCCCGTGCTCAAAGCCCACGAACTCTTTGCCTTCATGTCCCCCGCACTTGCGGCGGAAATCGTTGACCACCTCCACACTCACGAAAAGGAGATTTACCGCGCCACGCTCGCCAGCGTGGCCGAGGTGAAACGTGTGCGCCCCATTTTTCTCGAACGCAAACCGCGCGCGGAGCAGCACAAAGAATTGGTCTCCATGTTCTCCCGCTCCGGGGCAAACGTCGCCGCGTTGAACGTGCTGCAAGCGTGGTTGCTCAAGGGCAAGACCGCCATGCTCACGGAGTTCCTCGACGCGCTTGGCATCAAGCACACGAAAGGTCTGGTGGACGAAATCCCCGCGACGATGGATGACGCGAAACTCAAAGCCGCTATTGAAGCTCTGCTCGCGAAATACCCGCACGAAACCGTAGCCGTGTATCTGCGCGCGTTCAACGACCTGAACGAAACGAACTGGCCGAACCTCACCGCGCTGATGGACAACGACACGCGCTTACAGTTGGGCGCATGAGTCGTCGGTGTGCGCGCTGTATTTGCGTTGCTCAACCTGCTGATTAGCGAGCGCGGACTTGCGTTTGCCGCGCGCGTCAGGAAAAATCTCGCGCTTATGGGACACGTCAAACTACACATTCCGGGACCAGTCGAAGTCAGCGAGAAAACTTTCCGCGCGCTCGCCACGCCGATGCTTGGTCATCGCGGGCAGGGCTTCAAAGACCTTTACGCCAAGATGCAGCCGCAGCTCCAGACGCTGCTCGGCACCAAGCAACTCGTCTATCTCTCCACGTCCAGCGCGTGGGGCGTGATGGAAGGTTCCATTCGCAATCTCGTCGGCAAAAAAGTTTTGAACTGCATGTGCGGCGCGTTCTCGGACAAGTGGCTGGACGTGTCGAAGCGTTGCGGCAAGCAGGCTGACGGCTTGCAAGTCGAATGGGGTTCGCCCATCCGCGCCGAGGCGATTGATAAGAAACTCGCAACGGGCGAATACGACGCGCTCACGCTCATCCACAACGAAACTTCCACCGGCACGATGTCGCCGCTCGCGGAAATCTGCGCGCTCAAGAAAAAATATCCCGACGTAATGTTCATCGTGGACGCCGTGAGTTCCATGACCGCGTTGCCGCTGAACTTCGACGCGCTCGGCATTGACGTGTTGCTGGCGGGCACACAGAAAGCGTTCGCGCTGCCGCCCGGCTTGAGCGTGTTCGTCTGCTCGCCCGCCGCGCTCGCGAAGGCCGCGACGATGAAAGATCGTGGTTACTACTTCGACTTCGTAGAGTTCGAGAAGAACGCCAAGGACGACATGACGCCCAGCACACCGAGCATCCCGCACATCTTCGCGTTGAGTTCCAAGCTCGACGACTTTTTTGCGGAAGGTCTCGACGCGCGGTATGCGCGGCACACGCGCACGAACCAACTCACCCGCGACTGGGCGGCGAAACATGGCTTCACTTTGTTCCCGGAAAAAGGCTTTGAATCCATCACGCTCACCTGCGTGAACAACGGTGCGAAGCCCGGCGGTCGCACCGTGGACGTGGCGCAACTCCAGAAGCTCGTGAAGGCGCAAGGCTTCCTGATTGACGGCGGCTACGGCAAAATCAAAGGCACGACCTTCCGCCTCTCCAACATGGGCGATGAAACCGAAGCCACCATGCAACAACTCTACGCCGCGCTCGATCAAGCGATGGCGCAACTCTGAAAACTTTAATCCCCGACTAAAAACATTATGGCCTACACCACCTGCACCGTTCCGACCGGCGGCAAAATCACCATCGCCAACGGCAAACTCAACGTCCCCAACAATCCCATCATTCCGTTCATTCGTGGCGATGGCACTGGCCCGGACATCTGGGCGAGCAGCGTCCGCGTCCTCGACGCCGCTGTGCAAAAAGCTTACGGCGGGCAAAAGAAAATCGCGTGGATGGAAGTCTCCGCTGGCGAAGCCTCGTTCAAGCAGTTCAACAACTGGTTGCCCGACGACACCGTCGAGGCCTTCCGCGAATTCCTCGTCGGCATCAAAGGCCCGCTCACCACGCCCGTCGGCGGCGGCATCCGTTCGCTTAATGTCGCGCTGCGTCAGATGCTCGACCTCTATGTCTGCCTGCGCCCCGTGCAATATTTCACCGGCGTCCCTTCGCCCGTGAAGCATCCCGAGAAGGTGGACATGACCATCTTCCGCGAGAACACCGAGGACATTTACGCGGGCATCGAATACGCCGGTGGTTCACCCGAAGCGCAGAAGGTCCTCGACTTCATCGCCAAGGAATTTCCCAAGGACTTCAAAAAAATCCGCTTCGGCACCCAGCCTGCCGCCGAGGAATTTTGGCAAGCCGTCGGCGCGACCGGTTTCCCGAGCGACGTAAATGTCGGCGTCGGCATCAAGGCCGTGAGCTACTCCGGCACGGCGCGCTTGATGCACAGCGCCATCAGCTACGCCATTATTAACAAGCGCAAGTCCGTGACGATTGTCCACAAGGGCAACATCATGAAATTCACCGAAGGCGGCTTCCGCGACTGGGGTTACAAGGTCGCGAAAGAATTCTTCGGTGCCGTCGAGATTGACGGCGGCCCGTGGTGCCAGATTCCCGAAGGCAGACCCGGCGCGGGCATCGTCATCAAAGACAGCATCGCCGACATCACGCTCCAACAGGTGCTCACGCGCCCGACCGACTTCGACGTCATCGCCACGCTCAACCTCAACGGCGACTACTTGAGCGACGCCCTCGCTGCGCAGGTTGGCGGCATTGGCATCGCGCCCGGCGGCAACATCAACTACATCACCGGCCACGCCATCTTCGAGGCCACCCATGGAACCGCGCCGAAATACGCGGGCAAAGACATGGTCAACCCCGGCTCCGTCGTCCTCTCCGGCGAAATGATGCTGCGCCACCTCGGTTGGATTGAAGCCGCCGACCTCATCCTCAAAGGCCTCAACGGCGCCATCGGCTCGAAGAAAGTCACCTACGACTTCGCCCGGCAAATGGACGGCGCGACCGAGATTAAATGCTCCGCGTTCGGCGACAACATCATCGCGCATATGTGATTCGCCGCCCCTCGCCCGGCGAGCGGCGTCCCATCCGGCTCCCTCTCCGAGCGGGAGCGGTTAGGAGAGCGGGCGAACCAAGGAATCTGCTCTGCCGGGACTTGTCGTAGCCGAGCCTTGGTTCGAGACCGTTTTGCTTCATGCAACCGTCCGCTCAAATCCAGTCCTGCCCGACGACGCTTGCCGCCGCCACGCCAGCGTTTTACCCCAGAACCATCCGCCATCGGCTCCAGAACCGTCGTTTCCGTTCCATGTGGGATAGCCATCAGGGTCAGAACCGTCACGTCTGGGGCAGATGCCATTGCCATCAAGGTCAGAACCGTCGCGTCTGGGGCAGATGCCATTGCCATGAAGGTCAGAACCGTCACGTCTGGGGCAGATGCCATTGCCATCAGGGTCAGAACCGTCGCGTCTGGGGCAGATGTCATTGCCATCAAGGTCAGAACCGTCGCGTCTGGGGCTACTGGCTGTCCGACCTAGACCAAAAACCTGCCGTTTTGCCCATGTTTCTCGCACTTTTGGTCAAGAACGCTGGATTTACCAACCAACCGGGCATCCGCCCGGTTGCGGTGCGGTCTCCCTCTCCCAGCGGGAGAGGGATTAAGGGTGAGGGCGAGCGCGTGGCCATGCCTGACGTGACCGGATGGGTTTGGATTTGCGAGCCGTTCTCCCTCTCCCCAGCCCTCTCCCGCTGGGAGCGGGAGTATAGCAGCCGCGTTTGGTCGAGTTGCCGACGGCGGGATGTGCGCAGGGCGCGAACGAAAAACCAAAACGCTTCGCTACGATCTCCCTCTCCCAGCGGGAGAGGGATTAAGGGTGAGGGCGAGCGCGTGGCCATGCCTGATGTGACCGGATGGGTTTGGATTTGCGAGCCGCGCTCCCTCTCCCCAGCCCTCTCCCTCCACCTTCGCGGTCGCTGCCGCGCCAGTTACGGCGGACAGGGCTGGGCGCGGGAGCCGCGTCCAGTCCGGCTCCCTCACCTACCAGTCGCTGGTGCGGCGGCGGTCGGCTTTCTTGGAGGCGTGTTGACGCTTGGCTTCAACGTTGCGTCGGCGCGCACCCAGACTCGGTCGGCGCTTCTGGCGGCGCTGTAATTCTTGTTCAGCCCGGCGCGCGGCGGCGGCGGCACGACGCTGATGCTCAATTTTATCCAGTAGCAGCTTGCGCGCGAGGAGGCGGTTCATGCCTTGTTGCCGCGTGTCCTGACATTTCACCTGCACGCCCGTAGGCCGGTGAACCAACATGACGCAGGTGGAAACTTTGTTCACGTTCTGCCCGCCATTCCCGCCGGAGCGGACGAAGGATTCTTCCAGGTCAGCTTCGCGCACGCCGAGCGCGACCATGCGCTGCGCGAGTTGAGCTTCCTTTTCTAGGCTGACGAAGAGTGTGCTCATAGGACATCCAATCGCCACCGCGCTTTGCTTACTGCGCGCGTTGGGTCAGGGCTTTTTTGCCGATGCCGGTGAGCACGTCCCACGCGGGGCCGGGGAATTTATGCATCTGCACCATTACATCCTCGAAGGACTTGAGGAAATAATCGGCGTCGGCTTCCGTGATGACGAGCGGGGGGAGGAGCTTCACCACGTCCACGCCGTGACCGGCCACTTGGGTGATGATGCGGTGTTTCTCCATGAGGGGGATGACGGCGGCTTGGGGGAATAAGCTTTTGTCGAGCGCATGGCAGGTGGTCCACGCGAGTTTGAGGCCGAGCGATTTGGGGGAGCCGAACTCGATGCCCATGATTAACCCGCGCCAGCGCACCTCGCGGAGGAACTCGAAGCGCGGAATCATCGCTTGCACGCCGTGCGCGATGCGGTCGCCCATCTTGGCAGCATTGGCCATGAGGTGCTCGCGGTCCAACACGTCCAGCGCGGCTAGCCCGGCGGCCATGGCAAAGCTGCCTTGGCTGAAGGTGGAGCTGTGGACGACGGAACGTTGCATGGAGGAGAACACTTTTTCATGCACCCATTTCTTGCACAGCACCGCGCCGACGGGAACGAACCCGGCGGAGAGGGTCTTGGCGAGGATGACGATGTCGGGGTCAACCGCGCCTTCGTGTTCGATGGCGAGGAACTTGCCGGTGCGTCCCATGCCAGTCTGCACTTCGTCGTCAATGAACAGCGCGCCGTGTTTGCGACAGAGTTGTTGCGCGGCGAGGAGGTAGCCGGGTGACGGGAGGTTCACACCTTTGCCTTGGATGGGTTCGACGATGAACCCGGCGACGTCGCCCTTCTTCAACTCGGCTTCGAGCGCGGACAAATCATTGAACGGGATGGCGCGGCAATCCGGCAGGAACGGGCCGAAGCCATCGCGGAAACTGTCGTCGCCATTGACGGACAGCGCGCCGGTGGTGAGGCCGTGGAAGGATTTTTTGCAATGGATGATGGCGGACTTACCCGTGGCGCACTTGGCATATTTGATGGCGGTCTCGGCACCTTCCGCACCGGAGTTGGTGAAGAACACCATGTCGAGGTCGTTGGGCATGCGCTGCTTTAATTCAGCGGCGAGCAAGCCGGAGAGCAGGGGCGCTTCCATCTTCACGAGGCTGGGATAATCGGCGTCGAGGAATTCCTTGAGGATGCGGCGCACTTCGGGATGGTTGCGCCCGAGACCGAACACGCCATAGCCGCCGAGCAAATCAAGATACCGTTCGCCGTGGGTGTCCCAGAGATACGGCCCCTCGGCGCGAGTGTAGCAGCGGTCAAAGCCAATCGTTTTGAGCGTGCGGACATTGGCGGGGTTGACGTGTTCGCCGTGAAGTTCGTAGTTCTTACCGGCGTGTTGCTTGACGAGCGCGGCAATGTCCAAGCCCGGACGCGGGGCGGGGGTGGGTGAATTATTTTCCGACAACATGGGGCAAGGATTCCGCCTAGTGCGGTTTCGAGCAAGTAAATTGAGGAGCGGACGGCGTCTGGTTTTGGAGTGCGCGGGCCTGACCGCGCTTTGGAACTGGGAGACAGGTCGCCCAGTTCCAAAGCGGCGGCGACAATGCGATTGACTCCGCCGCGCGGCGCGTGTGTATTGACGGCGTTGCCAGTCGTATCCGGTTCAACCTTTAACCCAATCAAACCATGACCAAACGCGACCCGATCGTTGTCTTCCTCCTGTGCATCTTCACCTGTGGCATCTATCCCATCTACTGGCTCGTGCAGACGAAGATTGAAATGAAGAACCTCGGCGCGGACATTCCCACCGCGTGGCTGCTCATCATTCCGTTCGCCAATATTTACTGGCTCTGGTGCTGGGCTAAAGGCGTGGAGCTTGTGACCAAAGGCAAATGGGGTGCTGTGCCGGCGTTTCTGTTGGTGGTCTTCATCGCGTGGTTGGGAATTCCGCTCACGCAAAGTGAATTCAACAAAAGCGCGGCGTCTTGAGTTACCAACTCGTCCGCCTCGCCAACGGCGCGCACAGTCTGCACTCGCTCGAATACGGCGAGACGTTCCATCCCGTCATTGGCCCCGTCGCCGAGGCGGAAGCGCTCTACGTCAACCAACTTCGTCTGCGCGAGCGGCTGCAAAATCACGTCGGCGAGTTTGTCATCTGGGATGTCGGCCTCGGCGCAGCGGCAAACGCGCTCACCGTCTTGCGCGCCACGCGTGACCTCGCCACGCCGGTGCGCCTCGTGAGCTTTGATTACACCACCGAGCCGCTGGAGTTTGCGCTGCAGAACGCCGCTGCGCTCGGCTACTTCGACGGCTACGAAACGCAGACGCGCACGTTGCTGGAAAAACATTCCGTGCAGTTCACCGACGGCGCGCGCGAACTGAATTGGCAATTCCACCTCGGCGATTTCCCGACACTGCTCACCAACTCAAAACTCAAAACTCAAAACTCAAAACTTTCGCCCCCGCCTCACGCCATCCTGTTCGACGCCTTCTCGCCTGCGAAAAATCCCGCGATGTGGACGCTGCCGTTGTTCACCAAAGTTTTCGCGCTGCTCGCCCCCTCCCGTCCGTGCGCGCTGCCCACTTATTCGCGCAGCACCATCATGCGCGTGACGTTGCTGCTCGCGGGTTTCTACGTCGGCGTCGGCCACGCGACAGGCGAGAAAGAGGAGACGACCATCGCCGCTAATTCGCTCTCGCTCCTCACCGAACCGCTCGATCTCAAGTGGCTCGACCGCGCCCGCCGCTCGCACAGCGCGGAGCCGATGCGCGAGCCAATCTACAAAATCGCGCCGCTCTCGCCGGAGTCGTGGGCGCAGTTGCAGGCGCATCCGCAGTTCGCGGCGGCGCAAAAATGATGTTCATGGAACCAAAGCATTTCATCCGCAGATTTCACAGATTGACGCAGATTGTTTTCATCTGCGAAAATCTGTGAAATCTGCGGACAAACTTTCCATGAAAACTTTTTTACTCGTTGCCGTCAGTTGTGCGCTGCTGTTTCTAGCCGGTTGCGTCAACGTAAAAACTCTTTCGCCCGCCACCACCATCAACGTCCGCGGCTGCGGCGCACTTGGCGATGGCACGACGAAAGACACACGCGCATTTCAACGCGCGCTTGACGCCGTGGCTGTCGCGGGCGGTGGCGAAGTCTTCGTGCCGCCAGGGAATTATCTCCTCGGCAGTGTGCAGCTCGGCGACCGCACCACGCTGCGGCTCGCGCCCGGCAGCGTGCTCACCGGCAGCGGCGACACGAATGATTACCCCATGCTCGACGTGCGTTGGGAAGGCCGCTGGCAACCCGGACGCCGCGCGCTCCTTTACGCCGCCGACGTGACGCACGTGGGCATCGTCGGCGCGGGACGCATCGCGGGCAATCCCGCCGTGGCCGCGCCGCAGAATCCGCGCGGCGCGCTCGTGCTCGAATTCGTCCATTGCCGCGACGTGCGTTGGGAGAAATTCTCCGTCACCCAAGGCGGCAACTGGGCCACGCACCCCACGTTCTGCACGGACGTGAAAATTTCCGGCGTGAAGATTACCGGCGACCGCGACGGCATTGACATTGATTCGTGCGAGCAAGTTCGCATCGAGGACTGCGACCTTGATACCGGCGACGACTGTATCAGCCTTAAATCCGGGCGCGGTCTCGATGGTGCGCGGCTCGGCCAACCGACCGCCGACGTGCTCATCACGCGCTGCCGGTTGCACGGCCGCCGCTTCGCCAGCATTGGCATCGGTAGCGAAACTTCCGGTGGCATCCGCGATGTCCGCATTGAACATTGCCAATTCACCAGCCGCACGTTCGGCGTCTACATCAAGACCCGCATCGGACGCGGCGGCGTCATCGAAAACATTTTCGGCGACGACCTTGAAGTCCTCGGCGGCGGCTTTCTTAAAATCAATCTCGTTGGTGCCGGCAACCTCAATACCGCCGATGATCCCGTGCCGGGCCATGCGGGAATTCCGGTGGGAAGAAACTTCCACTTCGCCAA
>JBJOPC010000233.1:0-10870 GCA_046050965.1 Verrucomicrobiota bacterium
CGCCTTTGGCATCTTCGAGTTTCTTGCCCGTGATTTCAACGAGTCCAAATCCATCCTGCTCATCCACCGCGCCAATCAATTCGATGCGCACCGTCTTCCCCGCCGTGGGCTTCAGCGGGAGCGTGACGTAGCCGAGGCTTTTCGGCGTGCTGCCCGACCACACTTCTTGGCCGTCCACCGTGATGCGGAGCGGGTAAGCTTTGCTGCGCCAGCCGCCGAGTTTCAAAACGATCTCGCTCACCTTTGCTGCCCGTTCCAGTTCAAACTGAATCCAACCGGTCGCGCGCTGGCCATCATTTTTCCAACTCGTCATTTCGTTGTCGTCAAAACTTGCGACCACGTTCGTGACGTTCGCGCCCGCCGTCGCGCTGGCGATCGGCACGGCGAGGCGCGTGACTTTGAACGAAGGCGTGGACGGCGTCATGCCGCGCCGGAACGATGATGGCAAATCATGGTCAGGAAAAGTTTTCGCCAAACCGTCGGTGACGGCAACGGGTTTGGTCTCCAATTCTACCGTAGCGGATTTCAGTCCAGCGGATTTTGCGGTCACCGTGACTTTCCCCGCTTGCGGCAGCGAGCGCACGAGCGCGCGGTTCACGCCGCATTCCACTGGCAAGGTTTTTGCCAAGATGTAATTGTCCGGTCCCTGCGCGAGGCCGCCGCGCCATTCCGCCGGACCGGTCAACTCGAACTCCACCAAGTTCAGATTCGTCGGGCAGCCCCGACCTTGCGCGTCCACGACTTCGACTTGCAGTAACGCCACGTCTGCGCCGTCGGCTTTGAAACTGTTCGCTGCCGTGGTCGCGGTGAGTTTGAGCGCGATGCCTTCGCCGCTGGTTGACTGCTCGGCCTCGCAAAGTTTTTTGCCCGCCGTATCCGAACCGACCGCGCGCAGGACGCCCGGTTGCCATTCGACATTGGCGAACGTGAACAGGAAACGATTGGTCTGCTGACCGAAGCCGAGCGACTGGCCGTTCAGAAAAAGTTCGACGCGCTCGGCACTAGAAACGACCGCCACGTTTTTTTTCACGCCCGGCGCGTAGTTCCAATGCCCGATGATGTGGGCGCGCGGCTGCTCCACATCCACCCAGCCGTCCCACATGACTTGATGCGCGAAGAAGCCGTCCTTGGGAATCCGCATGGCGTCCACCTCGCCGCTGCGCCGGTAATTTTCTGCGCCGCGTGAATGCGTGTTGGAGTCGGAGAAAATAATATTCACGCCGCCGCTGCTCACGCGTGTGCCGGTGCCGGGGCGTTCGCGCCAGTAATCAAACCAGCGCGCGACGTTTTCGATGGCGTGGGAATCTTGGTTGCGATTGTAGGCCGCAGCGTTCTGCCCCTTGTGCAAAGGGCCGTCGCCGTCTTGGTGGAACGGCGGGCTGAACTCGTCCCAAAATTTCCGCAACCCCTCATCGCGCGAATACTCCATGGCCCAGAACGGCAGCCGCGCACTCTTGTTGATGTAGAGCATCTCGCCACCGTATTCGGCAACTTTGCTGTCGAGCATGTTGCGCGAACCGATGGCGCGTCCGCCGTGCGGGTCGTATTGATCGCGCACGCTTTTCATTTCCGCCATGTGCGCTTCGCTGATGCCGTTGTTGCCGCACTCGTAAAAAAGAATACTCGGATTGTTGCGGTTGTAGATGATGGCGTCGCGCATGACTTCGACGCGCTGTTCCCAGCGGCGACCGGTCACGTCCGCTTCCGCATCGCCAGCGGGCATCGCCTGAATCAAGCCCACGCGGTCGCACGATTCTACGTCCTGCTTGGACGGTGTGATGTGCATCCAGCGCACGAGATTGCCGCCGCTCTCGACTATCAGGTCGTTGCTGAAATCGCTCAACCACGGCGGAACCGCCGAGCCGAGCGCCGGCCATTCGTTGGAACTGCGCTGGGCGTAACCCTTCATTTGCAGCACGCGCCCGTTGAGTTTCACCATCCCGTGCGCGAACTCCGTTTGGCGGAAACCCGTGCGCGTCGTCACCGAATCCACTGCGCGACCGTCCACCTTCAACGTCGTTTGCACCTTGTAAAGATAGCCGTAACCCCAGCTCCAGAAATTCAGCCCGCTCAACCGCGCCGAGGCTTTGACCGTGCGCGTCTCGCCCGGCGCAAGCGTCGTGGCGTCGCCAGAAAATTCCTTCACGACCTTGCCGGTCGCGTCCACGACGGCTACGGCGTAGGTGAAAATTTTTTGCACCGCATCTTCATTTCGCACTTCGGATTCCGCCGTAACGGTCGCCGCCTTGCTCGGCAGATCGAAATTTTCGGCGTAAATGTAGACGCCCGTCGTCTTGAGTTGCGACCACAGCGGCAGCGTCTGATGCAACTTGTCCATGACGTGCAGTTTCACGTTTTTGGGAATGCCGCCGTAGTTCGCATTGAAATTATAGTCGTTCCATTGAAACCGTTGGGTCGTCGCTCGCTCGCGGTAATCCCACGCATTGTCCGTGCGCACCGCCACCAGATTTTCTTCCGGCGCGGGCTTCAGCAAATCCGTCACGTCAAAACCCACCGCCATGATGCCGTTCTCGTGCCGCCCGATGAATTTGCCGTTCACATAAAACTCGCCGCCCTGCCGCACGCCCTCGAATTCGAGAAAAACTTTTTTGCCCGCTGCGTCCGCTGGCAGTTTGAAATGTTTGCGATACCACGCGACGCCCGTGGGCAAGTTTGTGTTCGCAAACTTGAACGCGCTGTCCTCGTTCCACGCGTGTGGCAAAGTCACGGTCTGCCACGCGGCGTCGGCGAACTCCGGCAGCGCGGCGTTCGTGGCGTCGCCGACCGAAAGTTTCCAGCCGGGATTGAAGTTGTAAATCGTGCGCGGCGAGGTGGGTGGGGCGAAGGTTTGCGCCGCGTGGGCCGGGGCGACGAGCAGCGAGCACAACAGAGACAACCGGGCGAAGTTTTTGAATGGCTGGGCGTTCATTTTATTTTCAATGCAATTGCTGTTTGCCGAACGTGACCGTGATGGGCTGCGTGTCGGGCGTGGCTTCGATGAGGATTATGCCGTGGCCAACGCGCACCGGCAATTCCTGACCCGCCCGTTTTGCGCTGGCCGCCGTGACGCCCAGCGCGTCAATCACCACCGTGAGCGGCACGTCGTAGCGTTGCGGGTCGAGCGCGCTGCTGAGCACGCAACTGACGCCGTCGGCTTCGTGGATAATTTTTAATTTGGCCTCATCCCGTTCCTTTTCGTAGCGCGCGATGTTGGCGAAGGTGTCCACCCAAATTTCGTTCGTCCGGCCTTGCACAAATTTGAAATGACCGCGCAGAACTTCCGCGTCGCTCATGGCCGCGTAGCCGTTGGTGATGCTGTGCGCCATCAGGATTCCCCATTTCTGTTCCTTCACCAGTTTGTCCGCCCAGCGATTGAGCGACGCGGTGGTCGTGCCGCTGCCTGTGCCGATTTGAAACGCACGGTAGGCCGCAAAATATTTCAGTGCGTTCGTCCGCACTTTGGGCGTGGACTGGTTGTAGGGAAACGCCAGCGTGAGCGGAGCTTTTCCCATGTGCGACTTGAGCGCGTCGAACGACTTGCTCAATTCCGTGTCCGCCTCGGCGGCGGAAATCTTGGCTTGGTTGCGATGCGACCAAGTGTGACTCGCAATCTCGTGGCCCTGCGCCGCCATCGTTTTCAACTCCGGCCAACTGATGCTCCCCATGACTTTTGGCTCGAACTGTTTGGCCGCTGCGGCCTCCGGCGTTTCGGCGGTTCTGCCCGGCACGACGAAAAATGTTCCCTTGAAACCCGCCTCGTTCAGCAGCGGCACGGCGAGCGTGAACTGGTCGCGCAAGCCGTCATCGAACGTGTAGCTGATCGCCGCCGCCCGGTCGCCGGCGAACTTCGCGATGTGCGCGGTTGGGACGGTGAGATTTTCGGCGGCGAAAATTTGCAGCGTCCAGCTCACGGCCAGCAGCTTGGCGAGGAGCGTTTTCATTTCAGGTCAAAATCTTTGGGCGCGTCCGAGCGGAACGGCACGGCGGGCAAACCAGCTGCGTTGTAGAGATGCCCGCCATCGGGAAAATTCGCCCACGCGTAGCGCACGGTCGTCGGCGCGAGCACGTTCGTGCTGCTCACGACGACCGAGTTGCCGTCAATCTTCGCGTTCGCGCCAGCAAACTTGCCGTCCGCGCCCGCGACCGTGAACCATTTGAGCGCACCGTCACGCGCGTTCAATCCGTCGGCGTGGGAAAATTTCACGCGCAGTTTTGCGCCTTCGACTTTCAGCGAGTCAAACACCGGGCCGGTGAATTCCATTTTGCGTCCGTAAGTTTTCGCCAATGCGATGCGCGCGAGGCGGTCGCCCACGTCTTGCTTGTTGCGCGGATGGACATTTTTGCGCTCGCCGATGTCGGCGGTCACGGCCATGCCGGTGTTGGGTAGCGCGAGAATCGTCGCTTGTGCCTCGCGGACTTCCGGGCCGTTGCTCGCGGCGTCTTGTCCGGCGAGCTGCACGATGTAAAATGGAAAATCGCCCACACCCCAGAGCTTGCGCCAGTCGCGCACGAGCGTCGCCTGCACGCGCGGATACAACGCGCGCCCCGCCGTCCCGCCCACGATGGACTCGCCCTGATACCAGATGACGCCACGCAGCGCGAACGGCATGACCGGCGCAATCATGCCGTTGAACAGCACGGTCGGATTATGCTGGTCGAGAATCGGGTCGCGCGGCGCAGAACTGCGGTTGCGTTTGCCCGCGACGGTGTTGGTCGAAACTGCGACCGCGTTCGTGGCGGAAACATCTTCCGAGCGCGGCGCGGCGACCACGGGCGGCGGGTTCGTGCGAAATTTTTCAACCGCCGCATCAAAGCCGTCGAGCATCGGTTTCAACTTCGCATCCGCGGCGAGCGCTTCACGGCGAATCCACGCCTCCGCCGTGCTCGCGCCATACGCCAGCGTGACGATGCCGACGGGGATTTTGAGTTCGCGCTGCAAATCGCGCGCGAAAAAATAGCCGACCGCCGAAAACGCGGGCGCGGTCTCCGGCGTGCAAACTTTCCACTCACCGGCCACGCGCGACTGCGGGGCATTCGTGCGCACTGATTCGCCAGTGAACATCCGTATCAGCGGAAAATTGGCGGCGGCAATTTCCTGTTCCTCGTTGGTCACACCCGCGAACCGCTTCACCTTTTTTGACAGCGTGAAGTCCATGTTCGACTGCCCGGACGCCAGCCAGACTTCGCCGACCAACACGTCATCACACTGCTGATTTTCGTAGGCCGCTTTGCGATTGCCGGTCACAACGAGCGTGCGCGATTCGGCGTTAGCAGGCATGGGTTTGAGTTCCACTTTCCAGTTTCCATCCGCGTCGGTAGTCGCGGAAACTTTTTGCCCGGCGAATTCTACGGTGATTTTTTCTCCCGCGTCCGCCGTGCCCCAGACCGGCACACGCGCGTCGCATTGCAAAACCATGTGGCTCGTGAACGGGCTGGCGAGGTGGAGTTCGGCGCGCGTGGACACCGCGAGCACAAGGGCGGCGAAGGTGGTTATAATAAATTGCTTCATTCAATTGTTCATTGTTTGGAACGTCGGCGCGGTGGGCTTTTCAAAATCTTTGAGCATCACTTCACATTGATGAAGCGCATCGCCTTTCCCTCGCGGGCTTCAACCGTGACATTGTCCAGCATCAGGCCGCGGACATTGTTCGCGATGAAGCCGAATTTTCCGGTGGCGGTCACGTTCTCGAGGCGGATGTTTTCCAGCGGGCTTTCGGGCAGGCCGGTCAGGTAGATCGCGTTGCCGCCGACGGTGTCCAGCGTGATGTTTTGGAACAGCACGTTGCGAATGACCGCCGTGCCTTCGTCCTTTGGCTTGGCCTGATGCGGATCAAATTTGGCATCGCCATAAAATTGATCCACGTAGAGC
This sequence comes from Verrucomicrobiota bacterium, assembly GCA_046050965.1. Lineage (GTDB taxonomy): Bacteria > Verrucomicrobiota > Verrucomicrobiia > Limisphaerales > JAFMIX01 > JAFMIX01. Next base: position 5,870 of record JBJOPC010000233.1, read on the forward strand.
GCCCCGCGAAAAAAAGTGGAGTCCTGATGCTCCGGGCTGCGGTTGGTGAGTGTGCAATCGCGGTAGGTGATGTTCTCGATCACATTGCCACGGGGGCGAGGGGCTTTGACGCTCGCGATGCTGAACGTGTCCTCGAAAACGCAATCCTCGACGAGCACGTTGCGCACGCCGCCGGCCATCTCGCTGCCGATCGCCACGCCAAAACCGCTCATGAAACGGCAATGACTGATGCGGATATTCTCCGACGGGATGCCCACGGCGCGGCCCTCGGCATCGCGCCCGGATTTGATGGCGATGCAGTCGTCTTGGCTGGCGATGTGGGAGTCGAAAACAAACACGTCGCGGCAGGAATCGGGATCAAACCCGTCGCAATTTCTGATGCCGTATTTATGGCCGGCTTCATCATGCTTGGTGTGGATGCTCACGCCATTCACGGTGACGCCGTGGCAGTAGATTGGATGCACACACCAGAAGAGAGATTGCCGGATTGTGACGCCCTGCAGATACAAACCGTCCGTATCGCGGATGCAGATGAGACAGCCGCGTTCGCCGGCCTTCTCCGCCAGTTCACTTTTCCGCAGTGCCACGCCGTTGCCGTTGATTGTGCCAGAACCGGAGATGGTGATGTTCCGCCAGCGCGCGCCATTCGTGTCTCGCGTGTTGATCAAGCTGGCGTAACAAAGTTTTTCCTTCCCTTCAGCACGATACTTCATCACCGGATAATCCTTCGCGTCCGCGCTGCCCAGCAGCACCGCGCCCTCGTCGAGATGCAGCGTCATGTCGCTCTTGAGAAAAATTGCGCCGGACAAAAACACGCCCGCCGGAATCCTCACCACGCCGCCCGCGCTGCAAGCGTCAATGGCCGCTTGAATCGCGCGCGTGTTCAACGTCTTGCCGTCGCCCACCGCGCCGTGCGCCGCGATGTCAAACACCTGCGGCGGCGGCTTCGTCGCGATGCGCAGGGTTTTGCTCGGCAGAAATTTTCCCGCCGTCACGCGCGCGCGCACGGAGATTTCAAATTCCTGCGCGGCGGCCAGTCCCTGAAAAGTGTAGTCCGTGTGCGTGGTCGTCGCGACGCAGTTGCTGCCCAGGAAAACCTCGTAGCCCTCCACGTCAACGCCAACTGGTTTGTCCCACAGAATGGCGATGCTATCCGCCGTCTGTGCCGCCGGTGGACTCATGAGCGCGAAGGCTGTTTGCTCCGCTGCGGCGTTGACGACCGCGAGATTAGTCGCCGCCACTTCCATCACCGATTGATCATCGGTTTGATTTGCAACAATCGCGGGCGACTGGGCGTGAGCGGAGAACGCCGCGAGCGGCGAGGACACGGACAACATGACGATGGTGAACGCACGTATCCATGCCGTTCGTTGAAAGGAATCCATGGAGTGAGGATTGCAAAATGTTCTGCCTGCGCCAAGCCCAGCGTTGGCCTTGCCTCGATTTGGTGGACAGCGAGTGACTGCATGAGGCATGGGGTGTTTTTAGTTCAGGTTGGTTTCAAAGTTCACTGGTGACTTAAAGCCGGAGGTGCTGTCCGGCTTTGGAGTGTGGCGATACGTCGCCGCTTTTCGACTGGGAGACATGCCTCTCAGTTCCAAAGCGCAGTCATGACCGCGCACTCGATAACCAAACCGCGCGGCTTATTTCGATTGGCAGAACTTGATGGTGTATTCCTGCCCGTATCAGTAGCAGGACAGGGAGTGTCGAGTAGCGGTTCGCCGTTTGCATCTTCGTGCGGCGAAAAAATATTTGCCGCGCGTCGCCGCCGCGTCCATCATTGCTGCGCTTTCGGGAAGTAAAACCCACTTCGACGGCAAACACCCCTGACCGCAATTATGACAAACAAACCATTGTCGGCTAACGAACTCACGGAAATTATTTCCGGCCTCCACCGCGTCTCCAAGAATCTCTGGTGGACATGGAACCAAGAAGCGCAGGAGTTCTTCTGCGAACTTTCTCCGCGCGGTTGGCAGAATCTTTACCACAATGCCGTCGCCATCTTGCGCGAAGTTTCCGACGCCGAGCTGCGCGCCCGCCTGCAAGCACCCGACCTTGCCGCGCGCGCGCGCAATATCATCACCGAGTTCGATGCCTACATGAGCGCGAAGAAAACGTGGGGCACGCAGCACGCGCCCGCGTTGCACAACAATCCCGTCGCTTACTTTTCCGCTGAATTTGGTTTCCACGAGACGCTGCCCATTGCCGCCGGTGGCTTGGGAATTCTCGCGGGCGATCACGCGAAGGCGGCAAGCGATTTGAACATCGGCTTCGTCGGCATCAGTTTGTTTTACCGCGAAGGTTATTTTCAACAGACGATTGACGCGAACAACTGGCAGAACGAAAGCTACACGCTCCTCGACCCGAAGAATCTCCCCATCGAACCCGTCCTCGACGCCAACGGCGCAAAGGTCACCGTCACCGTGCGCGCGGGCATGAGCGACATCGTGCTACAAGCGTGGCGCGTCAACGTCGGGCGCGTCCCCGTGCTGTTGCTCGATGCGAACCGTCCCGAGAATGAACCGCACTCGCGCGATCTCACGCTCCGCGTCTACGGCGGCGACAACACTACGCGCATCATGCAGGAAATTGTCCTCGGCGTCGGCGGCGTGCGCATGCTCCGCAAGCTTGGCTACGCGCCCTCCACGTTCCACATGAACGAAGGCCACGCGGCGTTCCTCACCCTCGAACTCATCCGCGAGAAACAAATCGCCGGAAAAACTTTCGCCGCCGCCGCGGCTGCGACCACGAAGGAATGTTTGTTCACCACCCACACGCCCGTGGAAGCCGGTCACGACCGTTTCAATTCCGAGCTGATGGATTACGCCGCGCGCAAGTTCACGCAGAACCTCAAGCTCACGCACGAGGAACTCATGGCACTCGGGCGCGTGAATCCTGCCGACAAGTCCGAGCCGTTCTGCATGACCGTGCTCGCGCTGAAATTTTCCCGCGCCGCCAATGGCGTGAGCGAACTCCACGGCGCGGTTAGCCGTGAGATGTGGCAGTCGCTTTATCCCGGCAAGACCGTGGACCAAGTTCCCATCGGTTACATCACCAACGGCATTCACGTCGCGGGTTGGATGAAGGGAACCGCGCGCGGTTTCTGGCGCCGCAAGCTCAATAGCAACGGCGAGAAACACGATTGGGCGAACGACATCAACACGCCGGAGTTCTGGAACAAACTTGCCGACGACAAATTCATCAGCGACGAAGAACTCTGGGCGTTGCGCTACAAACTGCGCCGCGAACTTTTGGAATTCAGCCGCCGCCGCCTGCTTTTGCAGAACCAGACTTTCAAACAAGGCGACTTCATCGCATTCGACCAATTCTTGAATCCCGACGCGCTCACTATTGGTTTCGCGCGCCGCTTCGCCACTTACAAACGCGCGCCGCTGATTTTCGAGCAACTCGAAAATATCGTGAAACTCACCCGCGACGCCCAGCGTCCCGTGCAGTTCATCTTCGCAGGCAAAGCGCACCCGCGCGACGACGCAGGCAAGAGTTTCATCCAAAAAATCATCCACCTTGCGCAGCACAGCGATCTCAAAGGCAATCTCGTCTTCATCGAGAACTACGATGTGCACGTCGCCCGCCAAATGGTTTCCGGCTGCGACATCTGGCTCAACAATCCCCGTCGTCCGCTCGAAGCGTCCGGCACGAGTGGCATGAAAGCTGGCTGCCACGGTTGCCTAGGCTTGAGCATCATGGACGGCTGGTGGCGCGAAGGCTACGACGGCACGAATGGTTTCAGCATCGGCGACGACACGCATCCCGACAACATCGAGGAACAAGACCGCCGCGACAGCGCAAATCTGTTCAAATCGCTCACCGAAGAAGTCGTGCCCACATTCTACAACCGCGACGCCAACGGCATCCCGCGCGAATGGATCAAAAAAATTCGCCGGGCGATGGTCACGCTCGTGCCGCAGTTCAGCACCTGGCGCATGGTGCAGGAATACACCACGAAGTTTTACCAACCGAAGTAAGCGACACTCTCGAACGAACTGGCCGCGCCGGGTGCAAACCCCGCGCGGCCTTTTTTTGGACGTTTTAGAAATTGATTGCGAAGGCGGGTTTCAGTTTTGGATTTTCGCAAATCCATTTCACCCACAGCTTGGTGTCAGTGCCGACGTTGAGCGTGGCGAAGTTTCTCGTCCGCAAATAGCGGGTGCCGCCGCCGGGCGTGAGCATTTCGGGAACGGTGTCGCCGTCGTCAATCGGCTCCGGGGTGTCGCTGGTGGTGGCGGTGAGGCCGACCCACGCCATGGCCGAGGGCGGCGGATGCACGATGCCGGTGGAGATGACTTGCGTGAGGCCGACTTGGCGGCGTTCGTTCCAGACTTGGCCGAGCGCGCCGACGTGGACATCGCCGGAGAGCAATACGCCTTTGGTTTGATCCAGCTTGTGTTCTTCGAGAAAATTCAGGAGCACCATGATGAGGCGGATACGTTCGTCGTGATGTTTTTTGGCGGACCAATGGTCGTGGATGTCGTCCTCCAGTTCTTCGTGCCACGGCGTGGTGTCATACGCGGATTCAACCGTGGCGAAGGAACGGTAGATGGCCGGGACGCCTACCATGACGAGGAGATTTTTCACGCGGGTGCCAGCGAGCGAGGCGAGCCACGCTTTGGCGTCCATCCAGTTTTGTTCGGACATGATTCGCTCGTAAGTGCGTTCGGCGCGGTTGTCGAGGGCGAGGAGGTGGAAGTCGCGGAACTGAAAGGCGAGGGAATAATGTTGGGCGTTCGCGTTGAGGCGGCTGCGGTTCTGCGCCGCGCCGCGCAGTTGAAACAGTTTGAACGTGCGTTCGGCTTGCGTGAACACGGCTTGATAAACTTCGCACTCCTGACGGTCTTCGGGATAGGAACCCCAGCCATCGAAAATATCGTGGTCGTCCCACATCATGACGGACGGAATGGTGGCGAACATGAGTGCCATGGCAGGATTTTTCCAGCCGTTGGGATAGAGGCCGTCGTAGAAGTCGGTGAACTCCTTGATGAG
>JBJOPC010000234.1:0-2925 GCA_046050965.1 Verrucomicrobiota bacterium
CTACGTCGGCGCAACTCTCAACACCCCTGTGGCTGGCTTGAAAGTCGGGGCTGCGTTTGACCATGTTGGCAACTTCGGTGGCCTCGATAACGAAGTCACCGTTGTCGGTGGTTATGCTTCGTATCAAGCGACCCAAAAGTTAAGCGTTCATGGCCGTTATGAGTACGTCTGTGTCAACCCTGCCAATCAAGCGAATGGTGGCGACGAAGCTCAATCCGTCACTGCTACCGTTCAATATGACCTCTGGCAGAACGTTGTCAGCCGTCTCGAAGCCCGCTGGGATCACACCGAAACCGTCGGCAGCTCGGCGGCTTTCACCAGCGATTTCCACTCGAAGGGTGACTATGTCTCCTTCTACGCGAACATCATCTACAAGTTCTAATCTGATTTAGAACCCACGACCCCTTCCGGGAAACCGGAAGGGGTTTTTTCTTTTCCACATCCTCCGGCAGCGCGGCGATTCAAACTGGCAGCTTGTTTTTGTAACATAAACCGTTACGCTTCGTCCTATGGTAGTGCGGAGTCTGCAGTGACACAAAGCGATGCAAAAGAACCAGAAGAGTTGGGCCACGATTGAGGAAATGCGCCAAGCCGCCGAAGAGGGCGACTCGCTGGCGCAACGCTACCTCGGCATCTGCTATCAGACCGGCCAAGGCGTGGCGCAAGATTACCAGCAGGCCGTGCATTGGTTTCGCCTCGCGGCGGCTCAGAACGACTCGGCAGCACAATGCTATCTGGGTTTCTGCTATCAGGTCGGTCAAGGCGTTCCGCAGGAACTTGGTCAGGCTGCCAAGTGGTTTCGCGAAGCCGCCGAGGCGGGCGATCCGGCGGCACAATTCAATCTGGGTATCTGTTACGAAACCGGTCAGGGCGTCACGCAAAACTTTGCCGAGGCTTTCAAGTGGTTTCGGGAAGCTGCCGAGCGTAATGAGCCGCAGGCGCAGTTCAACCTAGGAGTCTATTACGAAGCTGGGCAGGTTGTGGCTCGTGATTACGAGGAAGCTGCCCGTTGGTATCAGCTCGCCGCAGAGCAAGACTGTGCGCCCGCGCAATGTAACCTCGGCCTTTGCTTCCAGACGGGTCGCGGCGTGCCTAAAAACTCTTCCGAGGCCGTGAAATGGTTCTGCCTTGCCGCCAAGCAGGGCGACAAGACCGCGCAATATAATCTCGGACTGCATTACGCCCAGACCGACGCCGTTTCTGGCGAGGAAAACGCCGTGCCTGCTGCGTGATGTGTTTCCAATCTCGCGCCGGCAGCTTCAATTCTAATCGTTCGCAAGTGGCCGCCGAATTTTTCCATGTTCCAACTTCTTAAAACTGACACCACGTCCAAGGCTCGCCTCGGGAAACTCACCACCACGCATGGAGTCGTGGAGACGCCCATCTTCATGCCCGTGGGCACGCAGGGCAGTGTGAAGGCGCTCGACCCGCGCGAGTTGTTGGAGACCGGCACGCAAATCATTCTCGGCAATACCTATCATCTGAACCTGCGTCCCGGTCTTGATATCATCCGCGCGGCTGGCGGGTTGCACAAATTCATCAACTGGAATCTGCCGATTCTCACCGACAGCGGCGGCTTCCAAGTTTTCAGCCTCGCGAAAATCCGGAAGGTGAAATCTCACGGTGTTGAATTCCGTTCGCACTTGGACGGGTCGCTTTTGTTCCTTGGTCCAAAGGAGTCCATGGAAATCCAGCGGACGCTCGGTTCGGACATCGCGATGGTGTTCGACGAGTGCCCGGCGCACGACGCACCGGCGAAAGAACAGCGGCTGGCCGTTGAGCGCACGATCCGATGGGCGCGCGAATGTCGCGAGCAGCCGCGTGGCGAAGGCCAGCTCGTGTTCGGCATCTGCCAGGGCGGTGTCAGCCCCGCGCTCCGTGAAGAATGTGCAAAGGCGATTGTGCCGATGGAGTTTGATGGTTACGCAATCGGCGGCGTGAGCGTGGGCGAGCCAGAGCCGGAGATGATGAAGGCGGTGGAACTCGCCGAGCCGCATCTGCCGGCGGACAAGCCGCGCTACGCGATGGGGTTGGGCACACCGGCGCAACTCGTCGAGCTGGTCGCGCGCGGCGTGGATATGTTCGACTGTGTTTTGCCGACGCGCATTGCCCGAAACGGAACGGCGTTTACGTCCAAAGGCGCAGTGAGCATCAAGGGCGGTTTCAACAAGGCGGATTTTCAACCGATTGAAGAAGGTTGCGAGTGCTATGCGTGCAAAAACTTTACGCGGGCATATCTCCGCCACCTGCTGAACGTGAATGAAATCCTCGGGCTGCGGATGTTGAGCGTCCACAACTCGCATTTGGTTTTAAAATTGATGAGTGACATCCGCGCGCACATTGCGGCAGGGACATTCGGGGAATTCCGAAGGAAATTTATTGCGAACTATCGTCCTTCAAGAAAAGTCCTTTCGGCTCGTGTAGCTGCGGAACGGTAAGGCGGCCGTAATCCGGAATCTTCGCCTCTTCGCCTTGTTTTGCCCTAAACCGGGGCAAAGTTCCCGCCTTGTATCCTTGCTTATCATAAAAAATTGGCCTGAATCCGGTGCGTTTCGAACTATTTCCGGGCAAGGTAGGCCGCAGGCATACCAGTTGCTAAATTGCGGCTTCGATGGCGTGTATCATTCAAAAAAACTTCTGGTCGCCCGCATTTTGCGCGGCGGCGCTTTGTTTTTTTTCGGCAGTCGGTCACGCGGCGCAGTCGGTGGATGTGGCTTCTGAAATCCAAGATTTGCGTGATGCGAACAGAGCGCTGCGCGAACAGTTGAGCGAGCAAAGAGGCTTGATTGAGACGTTGACGCACCAGATGGCAGACGTACAGCGCGACCGCACACAGCAGAACCAGATGTTGCAGGATTTGAAACTGGGGAACAACGCGCCTGCGCCTGCACGTGGATTCAATGTGGGCAACATTCATTTTAGCGG
>JBJOPC010000235.1:0-4299 GCA_046050965.1 Verrucomicrobiota bacterium
TTTGCCTTGTCCGCCGCCGACTCGCTCCAGCCCCAACCCGCTTTCCCCACCGCCGAAGGCTACGGACGTTTCGCCAAGGGCGGTCGCGGCGGTCGCGTCATTGAAGTCACCAACCTCGAAGACTACGACCCTGGAAAAAAAGAAGCCGTCATCCCCGGCAGCTTCCGCGCCGCCGTCGAAGCCGAAGGCCCGCGCACCGTGGTCTTCCGCGTCTCCGGCCTCATCAAACTCAAACGCCCCTGCCCCGTCCACAATCCCTACTGCACCGTCGCTGGCCAGACTGCGCCGGGCGAAGGCATCTGCCTCGCGAATTTTTCCAGCGGCGGCTACGGCACGCACGACGTCATCATCCGACACATGAGATTTCGCATCGGCGATTTCGCAGGCAAGGCGATGGACGGCGCAGGACTGGGCAGTTGCGACAACTGCATCATTGACCATTGCAGCATCAGTTGGAGCAGCGACGAAGGCAACAGCTCGCGCGGCGCGCACAACATCACTTTCCAGCGCAACCTCATCGCCGAACCGCTCCACCACGGCCCGCACTACCGCGCCAACGACCGTTCCAAACTGGAGACCCACGCCTTCGCCGCGTCCATCAGCGGCGACATCGGCAGTTACCATCACAACCTCCTCGCCCATTCCACCGACCGCAATTGGTCACTCGCCGGTGGACTCGACAAGCAGCATCACTACATGGGTCGCCTCGATATCCGCAACAACGTCGTCTACAACTGGACCGCCCGCACCACCGACGGCGGCGTTTTGGAAATGAACTACGTCAACAATTACTACAAACCGAATTCAAAAAACAAATTCGTCAAGTGGCTGCTCAAGCTCGACAAAATCAATCCCGCGTGGGGCACGGAAAAATATTTCATGGACGGCAACATCCTTGAGGGCTTCGTCGGCGAAAAAGAAAACTGGAAAGCGTTTGAGAACGCGTGGCACGACCAAGACACGAATCATAACTTCATCACCATCGCCGACGTGCGCGCCGAGCAACCGCTATTTCCCGCGTTCGTCAAAACGCACACCGCGCGCGAAGCCTACACCAACGTCCTCGCCGACGTGGGCGCGACGCTGCCACAGCAAGACGTGATTGACCGCCGCATCATCGCCGAAGTCCGCAGTGGAACCACGCACTACACCGGCACGCGCGGCTACGACCAACCGATGACCAACGGCGCTTACGGCGTCAAAGCCAGTCCGAACTGGGCGGGCATCATTGACCAACCCACCGACGACAAAGACGCCGTCGGCTCACCCAACTTCCCGTGGCCGGAATACAAAACCGCACCCGCGCCCGCCGACTCCGATCACGACGGCATCCCCGACGCGTGGGAAATCGCCCACGGCCTGAACCCCAACAACGCCTCTGACGCCAACGGTGATTTGAACCACGACGGCTACACCAACTTGGAAAAATATCTCAACTCGTTGACCGGCGAATATTCGCTGGCAGTGAAAAAATGATAGCTTCCAATCAGTTGTCACACGTCCGCGCCCCAACTGATTGGATAAGGGTGCGTTTTCAGTCCCGCCGAAACCTTTCCCAACGCGTCCACGTCTCGCTTGTCCACCACGCGAACCAACGCCGCTATTAAAATTTATCCAATGAAAAAACTTTCCCTCCTCATACTAGCCGGCGCGTTCACGATGCCAACCTTCGCCCGCGAGAGCTGGCCTGCGCCAACCGAAGAAGCCAAGGCTCGCACCGCCGGATTCAAAGCTCACGAGCAAGAAGTCCTCAAACAAATCCAGCCCGAACTCGACGCGTGGGCGAAAAAAGGCAAGCCGTTCTTCGTCAACGCGCGGATTCCGTCCGACCTGCCGCAGGCGGACGTGCCGGCGTTCCCCGGCGCGGAGGGCGCGGGAAAATTTTCTTTCGGCGGACGCGGCGGGAAAATTTTCGTCGTCACCAATCTCGCGGACAGCGGACCGGGAACGTTGCGCGAGGCCGTGGAATCCGCCGGGCCGCGCATCGTCGTCTTCAACGTTGCGGGGATCATCCATCTCACCAAACCGCTGTTCGTCAAAGCTCCCTACCTCACGCTCTGCGGCCAGACTGCGCCCGGCGACGGCATTTGCGTGGCGGGCGAAAGCACGTTGATTGACACGCACGACGTGATCATCCGCTACATGAGATTCCGGCGCGGCAACGGCGATGTGTTCGACCGCGACGACGCGCTTGGCGGCCAGCCCATCGGCAACATCATCGTGGATCACTGCTCGTGCAGTTGGGGCGGCGACGAAAATATTTCCATGTATCGCCACATCGTCGCGACGAACGGCGAGAACGCCAAATTCCCCACGCTCAATCTCACGCTGCAATGGAACATCTCCAGCGAGGCGTTGAACCCCTACAACCACGCGTTCGGCGGCACTTGGGGCGGGCGCAACACGAGCTTTCACCACAACCTTTTCGCCAACAACACCGCGCGCAACGCGAGCATCGGCATGACCTACGATTTCAATTTCATCAACAACGTCCTCTTCAACTGGCAGCACCGCACGCTCGACGGCGGCGACAAGGACAGCGCGGTGAACTGCATCAGCAATTACTACAAGCCCGGCCCGCGCACGCTCGACGGCGCGGTCAGATACCGCATCGGCATGCCGCAGCCCACCATCACCAAAGCCGAGCCGAGTCCGCGTTTTGGCAAATGGTTTGTCGCCGGCAACATCGTCGAGAGCAACGCCACCGTCACCGCCGACAACTGGGCGGGCGGCATCCAGTTCAGCGCGGGCGGCTCGAAAGAATTTCCGCAGACCGACCCGCTCGCCGTCATCCAGCCGCTCGTGGAACGCGTGCGCGCGGACAAGCCGTTCCCGATGTCGCCGGTGAAAATTGAAACCGCCGCCGCCGCGTTTGAATCCGTGCTGGCGGGTGCGGGCGCGACGTTGCCGCGTCGCGATTCCGTGGATGAACGTGCCGCGCGCGAAACCAAAACCGGCGTCATCAAACGCGTCGCCGTCGCGGAAGTCGCGCAGAAACCGATGAAGGGGCTGACGAAAAATGACTTGGGCGCGGCCGGCGACGGCATCATCACCGAGGTCGCGCAAGTCGGCGGCTATCCGGAATACAAAGGCGAGCCGTTCAAGGATGTCGGCGCGGACGGCATCCCGCTCTGGTGGAAAAACAAATTCAAGCTCGACGCCAAAGACGCCGCGCTCGCGCCGAAAGATTTGCAGGGCGACGGCTACACCGTCATCGAGAAATTTCTCTACGGCCTCGACCCGACGAAGAAGATTGACTGGAAAAATCCCGCCAGCCAGTTGAACCAGTTGACCGCCGACAATTTCAAAAAATGAAGACCACGCCTTGGCTCAATAAACACGCGGCAATTATTCTCCTCGCGCTCGCCGTTGCGACTTCTGCCCGCGCGCTGATGCTCGACAAGGAAATCCAGCGGATGCCCGCCGACCAGCGCCCGACCGACGAGCAAGTCGCCGCCGCCAAGGCTGAGCATAAAAGCTGGGGCGATTATCAGGAGCAGCTCTGGCAAAAGCTCGAACCGCAACTTCAGGAATTCGCCAAGCAGGGCAAGCCGTATCTGCCGCGCGCAGTTTTCCCGACCGACCTGCCGCAGGCGAACGTCCCCGCGTTTCCCGGCGCGGAAGGCGGCGGAAAATATTCCTTCGGCGGACGCGGCGGAAAAGTTTTTGTCGTGACGAATCTCGACGACTCCGGGCCGGGCAGTTTTCGCGAAGCCGTCGAGTCCGCCGGGCCGCGCATCGTCATCTTCAACGTCGCGGGCATCATCCGCCTCAAGCAGCCGCTGCACATCCTCGCGCCCTACATCACGATTGACGGTCACACCGCGCCGGGCGACGGCGTGTGCATCGCCGGTTTTTCAACGCTCGTGGACACGCACGATGTCGTCATCCGCTACATGAGATTCCGGCGCGGCGCGATGAATCTGTTCGACCGCGACGACTGCCTCGGCGGCCAGCCCATCGGCAACATCATCGTAGATCATTGCTCGTGCAGTTGGGGCTTGGACGAAAATCTTTCGATGTATCGCCACGTTTACAAACCAAAGGGCGCGACGGAATTTCTTAAATATCCGACCATCAACATCACGCTGCAATGGAACATTTCCAGCGAGGCGCTGAACACGTTCGGCCACGCGTTCGGCGGTACTTGGGGCGGCAACAACACGGCGTTCCACCACAATCTGTTCGTGTGCAACACCGGTCGCAATCCGAGCATCGGCATGAGCTACGATTTCAATTTCGTGAACAACGTCATCTTCAACTGGCGTCACCGCACGCTCGACGGCGGCGACCAGGGCA
>JBJOPC010000236.1:0-5421 GCA_046050965.1 Verrucomicrobiota bacterium
GCCCGCCCCATCGGCGTAAGTTCGCTCACCGAGTATCGCAGCACCGGCGATTGGCGCGAAGCAGGAACTGCGTTCGGCATGGTCGCCGGCTTGAGTTACGCGCTCGACGCGAGCTACGAAAATCTTCACGGCCAACACCGGTTTCCGCGGCCACGAAAAACAGGAGCCGACGCTTTACCTCGGCTGGCATCACGCGTGGTCGCCCGGCCAGCACACCTTGTTTTTATTTTCGCGCCTCGACGACCAACTGGATTTCATCAACCCGCAACCAAACACGATTTTTCTGCACCAATCCGGCGGTGCGCCCATCGCGCTGGAATCCATTCTGTCGCCGCTCACGAACGAATTTTCCAGCCACAAGACGCTCTACTCGGCAGAGCTCCAGCACGTCCTCGAAACGCCCAAGCAATCGCTCGTCGTCGGCGCGCGTTTCCAATCCGAGTTGCTCGACACCCACACGCACCTGCGCGCCGCCTTGCCCGGCCCGCCCGCGCCGCAAGATGAGTCGAGCGAGGTGACGCGCGTGAGTCTCTATGGCTACTACACGCACCACGTCACCGATGCGCTGCAACTCATCGGCGGCGTGAGCTACGACCATTTGGAATTTCCTGTGAACACCGAGTTCGCACCTATCTCCGCAAACGAGCGGACGCGCGATGTGGTTTCGCCGAAAGTCGGCTTACTGTTCGCGCCGTGGCAACGCGGTTTGCTGCGCGCGAGCTACACACGCTCGCTCGGCGGCGTGAACTTCGACAACAGCATCCGCCTCGAACCCACGCAAGTCGGCGGCTTCAACCAAACGTGGCGCAGCTTGATTCCCGAAAGCGTCGCCGGTCCGCTCGCCGGCGCAGACTTCACCACCACCGCCGTCGGCTTCGACCAATCGTTCGCGCACGGCACTTGGTTCGGCGCGGAAGCCGCGTGGCTCACGTCCGACGGCACGCGCAGCCTCGGCGCGCTCTCTAACTCCACGTTCCTGCCGATTCCCGACGCGCCCGCGCAGTTACCACAGCGATTGGAGTTCAAGGAATTTAATTTCTCCGCCTACGCCGCGCAGTTGCTGGGAGAATTTTTCACCGCCAGTGCGCGTTACAAAATCAGCGAAGCGAAATTAGCCACGCGCTTCCCGAATTTCACACCCGGATTTCCCGGCTTGAATCAAGTCGAGCAAAATGAGCGCGCGATGATGCAGCAACTTTCGCTCGCGCTGAACTTCAGCCATCCGTGCGGCGCATTCGGCCAATGGGAAAGCGCGTGGACGCAGCAGAGTAACGCGGGACAATTCACGCCGCTCGCGGGCGAAAATCTCTGGCAACACAACCTCACCGTCGGCTGGCGATTCGCGCGCCGCGCCGCCGAACTCCGCGTTGGTGTGCTGAACTTGTTCGACCAAGACTATCGCCTCAACGCGCTGAATCTCCACGCCGAACTGCCGCGCAGCCGCACCTTCGTCGCCAGCCTGCGGCTGAATTTCTGAAGCGAAGCGCGGGTTGTCCCGGTCAAATTCTAGCTGCGGAGCAGCGGCAGATGGTAGCCCACGGCGTGAGCCGTGGGTGAGAGTGAAGCTGGTTCAAGCCCCGCTAGGGGCGGAAGAAAACCACCGAGAGTCTATCGCCCCTGACGGGGCTTGCGGATGGAACGCGTTGTCCCACGGCTCACGCCGTGGGCTACCGTCTGGCGCAACTCCGTTGCTGACCTACTCCAACCCGCGCGCGGTCAGTTCGTCTTCATCCAAGCCGAGGTAGTGGCCGAGTTCGTGCAGATAGGTGATGTGGACTTCTTCGCGGAACCATTCTTCGTCGGCCTCGGCTTGCTCCCAGAGATTTTCAAGGAACAAAATAATCTGCGGCGGCAACGGGCTGTGTTCCTCGTCCGCGAATTCCGGCCCGCAAAAAAGTCCGAGCGTGTCCGTCGCGATGCCATCGGCGACCAATCCCGCGTTCGGTGTCGGCTCAAAAGTGACGGGTAATTGTTGTGCGCGTTCGCGCAGCGGCGCGGGCAACTCGGCGAGCGTCGCCTCAACTTCTTCGAGCGCGAGCGCAGAAAGTTTTTCCAGATTCATCGCCGTCAGCTTGGCGCACGGACAAGTTTCTCGCCAAACTAAAAAGCTTGGAGTGCGGCGACATGTCGCCGCTTTGTCACTGGGAGACATGTCTCCCAGTGATAAAGCGCGGTCATGCCCGCGCACTCCAAAACCAAATCTACCACTGCGCGCGAAAAAGCTGAAACCCTGCGCGCGCGCGCCTGATTTCAGCTTTCTGAATTTCAGCTTTCAGCTTTGCTCGTTAGGCGAGCTTGGCTTTGACCTTGTGGCCCATGATTTCTGCGCGGTTGAATTTGGCGATGATGGCGTTCGCGTGTTCGGTGGTCACGTCCACAAAGACGTGGCGTTCGCGCACGTCCACTTTGCCCACGACTTTGCCGGGCAAGCCGGTCTCGCCCGCGATGCTGTTAACGATGTCAATCGGCTTCACGCCGTGTTCCTCGCCCACGCTCATCCAGAGGCGCGTGTGGGTGTCAGGCGTCTTGGTGCTCGGTTTATTTTTCTTGGCGGCGCCAGTTTTGTATTTGTCTTCTGGGAACGACCGGCCTTGCGGGGCTTCGGCCTTGGCCATGGAAATAATTTCTGCGTCGGTGAAAGTTTTTTCCACGATAGGTTTCGGCTCCGGCGCGGCGGCTGGTTCGGTCGCTGGTTGAACCGGCGCTTGCACGGGCTTGACGATGGGCGTCGCCTTCGTGATGGGCTTGGGCGCGAGCGGGCGGGCGGTGGTGGAACTGGGCATCAACGGGCGTTCCGCGCGCTGGAATGGCGCAGGCGCGGGCGCAGCACGGCGGTCATCGCGCCGATCATCGTAGCGCGGGCGTTCTTCCCGGCGTTCGTCGTAGCGCGGACGTTGCGCATCGCGGTCGCCGTAATTTCCGCGCGGCGCGTTGCCGTAACCACCACGGTCATCGTTACGCGCGTAGCCGCCGCGATCATTGCTGCGTTCCGGCGCGCGTTCCGGCGCGCGAGTGGCGCGTTCGTAATCGTCCTTGCTCGGCGCGCGTTGTTGCGTCGGCACTTCGTCAGCACCGCCGCCTTTGAGCATGTGGATGAGTGCGGACGCAATGTCTGTGGAGGCGAATCCTTCTTCCATCAGCAATTCGATGAGACGGTCTTGCTTCTCATATTCGCCGGTGGTCAGCACCGCGCGCAGCTTGCCCCGGAAAACTTCCGCACGCGCTTCGGCCACTTCCGTGGCAGTCGGCACGCGTCCGCGTTGGATGCGCATATTCGTGAACCGCTCGATGTTGCGGATTTGAAAAACTTCGCGCCCGCTCGCGAACGAAATCGCCCGGCCTTCGCGGCCTTTGCGTCCCGTGCGCCCGATGCGGTGGACGTAATCTTCGCCGTCATACGGCAAGTCGTAGTTGAACACTACCTCCACGTCGTCCACGTCAATGCCGCGCGCGGCCACATCCGTCGCTACGAGAAATTCCAAGCCGCTCTGGCGGAATTTTTTCATCACGCGGTCGCGTTGCGCTTGGTTCATGTCGCCGTGCAAACGGTCGGCAGAATAACCCTGCGCGTTCAAATGATCCACGAGGTCGTCCACCATGCGCTTGGTGTTGCAGAAAATAATTCCCAGCTTCAAGTCGTGGATGTCAATCAGCCGCGTCAGCAAATCAATCTTGTAACGGCGATCCACTTCAAAATAAATCTGCTCCACCGTCGGCACGGTCATCGCTTTCTGCTCCATCTTCACGCTCTCCGGCGCGTTGGAATGACGTTCGATGAGGTCGCGGATTGGGCGCGGCATCGTGGCGGAGAAGAACACCGTCTGCCGTTCTTTCGGCGCGTCTTTCAAAATGGTTTCGATGTCATCGCGGAAACCCATGTTCAGCATCACGTCGGCTTCGTCGAGGATGACCATCTTGAGGTTCGTGAGGCGCAACGTGCCGCGCTTCATGTGATCCATCACGCGACCGGGCGTGCCGATGACGATTTGCGCGCCTTGCTTGAGGCCGAGAAACTGGCGTTCGTAAGATTGCCCGCCGTAGATGGGCAGCGCGTGAATACCGCGTTTGAAGAAAGAAATTTTATGGATTTCTTCGCTGACCTGCACCGCGAGTTCGCGCGTCGGACAGAGAATCAACACCTGCACGACTTTCTTCGTCACGTCCACGCGTTCCACGGCGGGAATGCCGAACGCCGCCGTCTTGCCGGAGCCGGTCTGCGATTGGCCGACGATATCTTTGCCCGTGAGCAAAATCGGAATCGCCGCTGCTTGAATCGGCGACGCTTGCTCGTAGCCGAGTTTTTCCACGGCCTTGAGGATTTCCGGCGAAAGTCCGAGTTCAGAAAATAATTTTGAGGTCATAGCTTTGTCTCCACGAAGCCGGAGTCTAGCGGAACGCGGACGGAAACGAGAGACAAATCTCCCATCGCCAGAGATTCTTCCTGACAACCGCGCGCAATCCGTGTTTCATCTTGCCCGTTTGCGGAGCGCGGCTCTGTGAGCCGCAGCACCTAAATCGCAACGTTCGTTCCCAGATTTTAAGAAGATTTTCAGATGCCCAAACGCACCGACATTCATTCCGTCCTCATCATCGGCGCCGGCCCGATCATCATCGGCCAGGCGTGCGAGTTCGATTACTCCGGCACGCAGGCCTGCAAAGCCCTCCGCGAGGAAGGCTACCGCGTCGTCCTCATCAACTCCAATCCGGCCACCATCATGACCGATCCGGAGTTCGCCGACCGCACCT
This sequence comes from Verrucomicrobiota bacterium, assembly GCA_046050965.1. Lineage (GTDB taxonomy): Bacteria > Verrucomicrobiota > Verrucomicrobiia > Limisphaerales > JAFMIX01 > JAFMIX01. Next base: position 4,747 of record JBJOPC010000236.1, read on the forward strand.
ACATCGAACCCATCACGCCCGAATGCGTGGAGAAGATCATCATTCGCGAGAAGGAAGAGATGAAGAAGCTCGGCGCGAAGGGCAAACTCGTTTTGCTCCCGACGCTCGGCGGTCAGACTGCGCTCAACACCGCGATGGCTCTGAACAAGAACGGCGCTCTCACCCGCCACGATGTGGAAATGATCGGCGCGAAACCCGAAGCCATCCACAAAGGCGAAGACCGTTTTGCGTTCAAGGAATTGATGCTCCAGATCGGCCTCGACGTTCCCATCTCCGGCGTCGCGCACAATCTCGACGAAGCCCGCGACGTCGCGAAAAAGATCGGCCGTTTCCCGCTCATCATCCGGCCCGCGTTCACGCTCGGCGGCACGGGCGGCGGCATTGGTTACAATCAGGAAGAGTTTGAAGCCATCGCCAAGAACGGCATCGAGCTTTCGCCCGTGAACGAAATTCTCATCGAAGAATCCCTCCTCGGCTGGAAGGAATACGAAATGGAAGTGATGCGCGACAAGGCCGACAACTGCGTCATCATTTGCTCCATCGAGAACTTCGACCCCATGGGCGTCCACACCGGCGACAGCATCACCGTCGCGCCCATCCAGACGCTGACCGACAAGGAATTTCAGATCATGCGCGACCAGAGCTTCGCCGTCATCCGCGCCGTGGGCGTCGAGA
>JBJOPC010000237.1:0-14276 GCA_046050965.1 Verrucomicrobiota bacterium
TCCAAACTCACGGAGATGACTTCCAAGCCTTGCGCGTGATATTTTTTGTAGGCGGCGAGCAATTCGTTCGTCGCCTGCTGGCTCCACAGCGGGTAACCCGTCACGCCGAAATCGAGGAACAAAACTTTGCCGCGCAGCGTCGCCGTGTTCACGACGTAGCCCTGCAAATCTTTCTCGGCAAAATCCGGAAACACCGCGCTGACAAAAAGTGAACGCTGGTTTTTCTTCGACTCCTCAGCGTGGTTCAGCGTCGCAATGATTTGGTCGGCCTTCTTGCCGATGGGCGTGGTCGGATATTCGCGCTTAATTTGCTGGAGAATGGCGACGGCCTTGGCGTTGTTCTTCAACAGCGCGCTGTAAGTCACGGATTTTTGGTAGAGGACGGCGGACGCCATCTCCGGGCCTTCGGCCTGATATTTTTTCAAAAGCGCGTCGTAGCCTTTCAGCTCTTCCGCGTAGGCGGTCTCGCTGACGAGGCCTTGCTTGATTTTGGCTTGGAACTTCGCGTCCAGCGCCTTCGCATCGGCGACAAACTCCGCGCTCGGCTCGGCGAACAATGGCGTGGTGAGCAAGCTGACGAGCGCGGCGAGGCAAAGCAATTTGAGTTTCATGCGCCGCAAGCAGAGCAGCGCCGCGCCGCGCGGACAAGCCTGTTTTTGAATGGCGCGGGCGGGCGCGCTGACTAAACTCCGCGACCATGAAATTTCCCGCCGCCATTTTCTTCGCCGTCGCGCTCGCTGCGTCCGCCGCACTCACGCCAGGCGAACTCAAATGCGAATACCGAACCAACCCGCTCGGCATTGACACCGCCCAACCGCGTTTGTTCTGGCAACTCGCCAGCACCGAACGTGGCGCGCGCCAGACCGATTATCAAATCCTCGCCGCGTCTTCCGCCAAGGAGCTTGCCGCCGACCACGGCGACTTGTGGGACAGCGGAAAAATTTCCTCCGGCGAAACGATTCATATTCCCTACGCCGGTGCGGAATTAAAATCTTCACAGCAAATCTTCTGGAAAGTCCGCGCATGGGACGCCGCCGGAGAACCTTCCGCGTGGAGCACGCCCGCGACGTGGACGATGGGCATTTTAAAAACGAACGACTGGACAGCCAAGTGGATCATCGCGCCTGCTGCGACCGAAGCGTTGCTGCTCCGCAAAGAATTTTCCGTGAAGCCCGGCCTCGTGCGCGCGCTCGTCCACGTCACCGGGCTGGGGCAATACGAGTTGCGCGCGAACGGCACGAAGTGCAGCGACCAATTCCTCGCGCCCGGCTGGACGGACTACGCCGACACCGTGCTCTACGACACGCTCGACGTGACCGCGCAGTTGCGCGCCGGTGCGAACGCTCTCGGCCTGTCGCTCGGCAACGGAATGTATAACGTCGTCCGGCGAAATCGTTATGTGAAATTCACCGGCTCGTTCGGGCCACTGCGCGCGCTCTGCCAGCTTGAACTCGATTACGCCGATGGTTCTCGCGAAGTTGTCGGCTCCGACGAATCGTGGCGCGTCACCGCTGGCCCGGTGATTTTTTCCAGCATCTACGGCGGCGAAGATTTCGACGCGCGCCTGAATCCCGCCGGTTGGGATCAATCCGGTTTCAACGACAGCCTTTGGCGCAACGCCGTCACGCTCGTGCGTCCGCAGGGAAAACTTCGCGGCGCGTGTGGCGCAGCGATGCCGTTGAAAGAAATCGAAGTCCACACGCCCGTCGGCCAACGCTCACTCGCCGACGGCCAAATCGTTTTCGACCTCGGCCAAAACGCTTCGCACATCCCGCGACTCCGCGTGACTGGCCCGCGCGGCAGCAGCGTGAAAATTATTCCCAGCGAAGTTGTGAACGACGACGGTTCCATTAATCAAAGCACGATGGGCGCGGGCAAGCGCGGCAGTTCGTGGTGGGAGTTCACCAAAGGCACAGACGGCGAGGAAGAGTGGACGCCGCAATTTTGCTACATCGGTTGCCGCTACTTGCAGGCGAAACTTTCGCCCGCGCAAACCACCGGCGCGTTGCCGGAAATCAAATCTCTCACCGGCGTCGTCGTGCATTCCAGTGCCGCGCCCATTGGCGATTTTGAATGTTCCAATGATTTGCTCAACCGCACGCGCACACTCGTCCGCTGGGCGCAGCGCGCGAACCTTGTCAGCGTGCTCACCGATTGCCCGCACCGCGAGAAGCTCGGCTGGCTGGAGCAATATCATCTCAACGGCCCGTCACTCCGCTACGAATTCGACCTCGCGCAACTCTTCACCAAAGGCATGAACGACATGGCCGACGCGCAGGAAAAAAACGGTTTCGTTCCCACGACCGCGCCGGAATACACCAAGTTCGACGGCGCGTTTCGCGCGGCGACAGAATGGAACAGCTCGTTCGTCATCGTGCCGTGGCAGCAATATCTCTTCGACGCCGACGTGCAGCTTTTCCGCACGCACTACCGCGCGATGACGAATTATTTTCACTACCTCGAAGCGCGCGCCGACACGAACGGCATCACGAGCGAAGGCCTTGGCGACTGGTATGATTTGATTCCCGGACGCAAGCCCGGCGTGGCCGCGCTCACCTTGCCGCCGTTCACCGCCACCGCGTTTTACCAGCACGACGCTTGGATTCTCTCGCAAGTCGCCGCGTTGCTCGGCCACACGAACGACGCGCAAAACTTTTCCAGCAAGGCGGAAAAAATCCGTGCCGACTTCAACCGCGCGTTCTACCTCGCCGACCGAGGTTGCTACACCAACGATACCCAATGCGCCAACGCCCTCGCGCTTGTGCTCAACCTCTGCGAACCCGCGAACCGCGACCGCGTGCTCGCCTCGCTCGTGCGCGGCATGGAGACCAACGGCTACGCCATCACCGCCGGCGATGTCGGCTTCCGCTTCCTGCTCCAAGCCCTCGCGCAAGGCGGACGCAGCGACGTGATTTACAAAATGATCAACCAAGACGCCACGCCCGGCTACGGTTACCAGTTAAAAAAAGGCGCGACCAGCCTCACCGAAGCGTGGGACGCGAACAATAGCGCGTCGCACAACCATTTTATGCTCGGCCAAGTGACCGAGTGGTTTTATCAAAATCTCGTCGGCATTGCGGCAGACGCCAGCGCGCCGGGTTTCAAACACATCCTCATCCAGCCGCAACCCGTGGGCGATTTGAAATGGGCGCGGGCGAGCTACGCTTCCGTGCGCGGCCAAATTTCCGCGCGCTGGCAGCACAACGCCGGGAAATTCACTTTGTCCGTGACCATCCCCGCGAACACCACCGCCACCGTTTTCCTCCCCGCCAACTCCGCCAAGTCCGTGACCGAAGGCGGCCAGCCCGTGGCGCAAGCGCGCGGTGTGAAATTCCTGCGCGAAGAAAAAGGCCACGCCGTTTTTGAAATAGAATCCGGCGCGTATGAGTTTGCGTCAGCGTGGGAGTGAGTGCGACTAGCGCCCCAAAGACAGCTCAAGCTCACTCACAGCCGCTGGGAGAAGATATCCGCTGTGAATCGGGCGACGGAACTTCCGACAACATTGCCCAGTAAGGTGGCTGTTGGGTGCGCACCTTATTCGGCGTGTCGGTTTTGCTTTCGCTGAAGAAATGGCAGCGAACCAAACCACCCACCAAGCATGAGAATGCCTGCCGGGAAATGCCAACTGAAGTGCAGTCCTAAAAAACTAAAAATCGGCATAGACTCATCCAGCTTGGCTCGATTCAACCATCCTCCAGATCGGAGTGGATGCACCTCAAGCGAACTGCCCGGCTGCAAACGACGAAACTGATTTTGATAAATTGGAATATCGATAGTGGCCGTCTCGTTGCTTACTGATCCGATGGCTACATAGTCAGGAAATAGACGACGATGATTTCGATTCTCAACTCTCATTACGACCATGCGAATGGGAGCTTGTCCAATAAGCGGATAATATGTCATGCCTCTGGAGATTCCGTCGTATATCCAGAATACACCGACACACAAAACAAGAATCGTCATCGGCCTCAAAATCAGAAATCGGATGAGAACCAGCGCGCTACTCTTTATCAACTGGAGTATCGATGCGTTTGTGTGTGCGCTCATTCACTTTGTCTAACGGTTCATTAAACCACCACTTTGCCGTCCCAATATTTTTTACGGGCGCGACTTTCTGCCCGGCCAAGTTTTTTGTCCAGCGGTTTTTCCCCACGGCCACGCCCCGCCGCTTGGGTGCATTCGCTTTTGGAGTGCGGCGACACGTCGCCGCTTTAGCACTGGGAGACATGTCTCCCAGTGCCAAAGCGCGGTCATGCCCGCGCACTCCAAAACCAACCGCGAAAGTCTGCAAAAAATAATCGCAACCTTCCCGTCACCTCGGTGTTGGAATTCCCTGACGTGATGCCCGACGACCACAATCCCAAGTTTGACAAGCAGCTCGACCGGGTCTTGCGCGCCTTGCCCGACCGTCCCGTCGCGTCGAATTTCACCGCGCGCGTGTTGCAGTCCGTGGCTTTGGAGGCCCGGCCTGCACCCGCGCGGCGGAGCTGGTTCACCGCGTGGCTGCCGCGTTTCGCGCCGGTCGCCCTCGCGCTCGTCGCCGCGCTCTGCACCTACGCGGCGCGCACGAACGCCCGCAGCGCAGAACTCGCGCGCAGCGTCGCCGCCGTCACGCAAGTCGCCTCGTTGCCCAGCCCGGAGGTGCTCAAAGATTTCGACGCGGTGCGTTGTCTCAACACCCAGCCCGCCGCCGACCGCGAATTGCTCGCGCTCTTGCAATGAACCGCGCGCGCCCCAGCCAACTCTGGCTCGCGGTGCTGTTGCTCGCCGCGAATTTCCTGCGCGCGGAAACCGTCCCCGCGCTTCCGCCGTTGCCGCGCGCAATCAAGCCTTCGCCGGTGGAACTCTTTCGGCAACTCTTGGAACTGTCGCCGGTCGAGCAGAAGAATTTTCTCACCAACCGCCCACCGGAACAGCAGCAGCGCATCCTCGCCAAAGTGCGCGAATATGAATCGCTCAAGCCCGACGCCCGCGAACTGCGCCTGCGCGCGACGGAACTCGCGTGGTATCTCACGCCGCTCCTAAAATGCACCGCCACGAACCGCGCGGAAAAACTCGCCGCGTTGCCCGACGAACCGCGCCGCGAAGTCACCGAGCGTTTGCGTGAGTGGGACAAGCTGTCCGCCGCTGCGCAAGCCGACTTGCTCGCAAACGAGACGACGCTCCGCTATTTCACGCAGTCGGAGAACGGCAACCCCGCCGCGCTCGCGAGCATCAGCCCCGCGCGCCGTGAGAAATTGCAAGCAGGCGTGGCCGCGTGGCGCGCGTTGCCAGCCGAACAGCGCGAACAGCAACTCGCGCGGTTCAACCAATTCTTTGAGCTGACGGACGCGGAAAAAACTCGCGCACTCGGAAAATTCACCGATGCCGAGCGCACGGCGATGGAAAAGACGCTCGCGCGGTTCGACAAGTTGCCGAAGCTGCAACGCGAGTCGTGCATCCGGGCATTCACGAAATTCACCGCGATGACCGTGGAGGAACGCCAGCAGTTTTTGAAGAACGCCGAACGGTGGCAAACGCTGTCGCCGGACGCGCGGCAGCAATGGCGTTCACTCGTGGCCAAACTGGCCACCCCGACCGCACCACCCCTGCCCGGCCTGAAAACCACACCGCCGCTCCCGCCCGCCGTCGTGACGAACAATCGTTGACGCGCACGGCTGAACTTCACTTTCGCACGGACGCGAATTGCTTCAGCGCCAACCACGGATCCACGCGCGCGAGGAGAAAGTGCGCCCAGCTTTGTTTCACGCGCGGCCAGAATTTGTCCGCGCGCTGCCATGCCCGCCGCTCAATGCGGCGCGATAATTTTAAGTTGGTCGCAAAAATTTCCCGCGCGCGCGCCGTCGCCGCCTCGTCCTCAAACCGCAGCAGCAGTTCGTAGTTCAACTTCAAGCTGCGAATATCCAAGTTCGCCGAACCGACGTAAGTCACACCGTCAATCACCAGCAGTTTGGCGTGTAAAATCTGCGGTTGATATTCGTAAAGCTCCACGCCCGCGCGCAGCAACCGTCGGTAAAAATCCCGCGCCGCGAGCTGCGCGACCGGCACGTCGGATTGCCCCGGCAAAATAATCCGCACCCGCCCGCCACGCCGCGCCACGCGCAACAGGTCGCGCAGCAATTGCCACGGCGGCAGAAAATACGCGGTCATCAACAACACCTCGCGCGCATGGCGCAGGTCGTGGCGCAGGGATTTTTGCAGCGGACTTTCGCCGCGTCCCGGTTCGCTCAAGAGCAGTTGGCCGCGCGCGGGTTTCATGCGGATGCGATGCGGCTTGAACCCGCGCAACCGGAGCAACGGGCGGCGCGCGAATTCCGCCAGCGCGAACAATTCGTCGAACGACGCCGCGAGTTCCGCCGCCAGCGCAGGATTTTCCAGCCGCACGCCCACGTCCAGCCAGCCGCGCGTGACACCATCGCCATCGTATTCGTCCGCGAGGTTGAAGCCGCCGGTGAAAATAATTTTACCATCGCACACGAGCAGCTTGCGATGGTCGCGCACGCCGAGCCGCCAGAGTTGCAGTGGATTGAACCGGCGCACCGCGCCGCCCGCCCAGAGCAACGGAGCGAAAAAGTTTTGCGGCAATTCCCACGAGCCGAGCGCGTCTACCAGCACACACACGTCCACGCCACGCGCCTGCGCCTCGGTGAGCGCGACGAGAAATTCGCGCGCAATTTTGCCGTCAGCGAAAATATAACTCTCCAGCCGCACGGAATCCTCGGCAGTGCGGATGGCGTCGAGCATCGCGGGAAAAATCTCCTGCCCGGCGGTGAACCAGCGGAGCGAATTGGACGGCGGCACAATCACGGCGCAGGATTTTTAACCACGAAACACACGAAAGACACGAAAAGAAAAACAACCGGACTGAACGCGAGCCTTACTCACCGTAGCTCGCCGTCGTGGAACCGAGCGCGTGCCAAAGCCACGCGCGGAAAATGAGCGCGAGCTTGTGCGGTTTCGACAAGCGCACGGGCGACGGTGTGAAGACGTTGAACTGCGCGGCTTCGAGTTTGAGCAGCAGCTTCCAATACACGCCGCCCATGAGTTCGGCGGCGACCATCGCGCGGCGGTCGGCAGCAGGCAGCATCGCGCGCGCGAATTGGTAACGCCGCCGCGCCTGCGCCGCCACGCTCGCCGCGAGGTCGCGGTAACGCACGGAATAATTGCCGCTCAAGATTTCCGCTTCGGTGACTTGGAATTTAGCGAGTTCACTTTGCGGCAAATAAATCCGCCCGCGCGCGGCGTCGTTCTGCACGTCGCGCAAAATGTTCGTGAGTTGCAACGCGTGGCCAAGATGCACGGCGTAGTCGCGCGTGGCCGGATTCGTGTAGCCAAAAATCTCCAAGCTCAACAAGCCCACGACGGACGCAACGTGGTAACAATACTTTTCCAGCGCGGCAAAATCGGCATAGCGCAGCGTGTCCAAATCCATTTCGCAACCTTGGATGAGTTCGTCGAAATGTTGGAAGCGCAGTTTGAATTTCTGGATGACGGGTTGCAGTTCGCGGTTCACGGCGAACTCCGGCGCGCCGCCGGCGCAAGCTTTGCGGATGTCCACCCGCCACGCAGCCAGTTGCGCGCGCCGTTGCGCTACCGGAACGGAATCTTCGTCGGCCACGTCGTCCACCTCGCGGCAGAAAGCGTAGAGCGCACACATGGCGTCGCGCTTTTCGCGCGGGAGCATGATAAAAGCGAGCGCGAGATTGGACGCGCTTTTCTGCGTGATGTTGCGGCTGGTCTGCATCCGCGCGCGTCAGGCGTTGAGCACTTTCATCGCGCGCTTGGCGTCGGACACGCGCATGATCATCAGCCCGCGCTTGGCGTCCGGCGGCGTGGCGCAGTAGCAATACTCGATGTTAATTTTCGCCGCCGTGAGTTTGTGCGCGATGGTGGAGAGCGCGCCGGGTTTGTTCGGCCCGTCGAACATCAGCACGTCGTCCTCGATGACGAGTGTGCCATGCGCCTCGAACAATTCCAATGCGCGCCGGTAATCGCTGACCACGAGCCGCACCACGCTGTGGTCCACGGTATCGCTGGTGGAGATGGCGTAGATGTTAATTTTCTCTTTGCCGAGCGCGTCGGCGAGGCGACCGAGTGTGCCGGGCGTGTTTTCGAGAAAGAGCGCGAGTTGTTTGGCGAGTTGCATGGCGGAATCGGGTTGCGGGTTGACGGCGAAATTTCCTGAAGCGCAAACTAGCAGAGCGTTCTACGCGGGCAAAAGTTTTTTCAAGGCGGGAACGACAGCAACACTGACGAGGCTCAGATGATTTTGTAAAAGTTGAATCCCGGAAATTTCTTTTGCACGTTTCGCGGGCTGCGCTAAAATCCGCGCCATGCACGGCTCGCTTAACTTCAAGCAAACCCCCAACCCCAAGGACGTTTATGTATTTCGGCGTTGATTACTATCCCGAGCAATGGATTTTCCCCTACGGCGGCACGGCGGAAGCGCCCGAGGCGCAGTGGGAGCGCGACGCGGAACTGATGGCTGCCGCCGGCATGAACGTCGTGCGCATGGGCGAGTTGACGTGGGGCATCTGCGAACGCAGCGAGGGCAAATATGATTTCGCGTGGCTGCAACGCGCCATGGACATCATGCATCAGCACGGCATCCAAGTCGTGCTCGGCACGCCTACCGCCGCGCCGCCGGTGTGGCTCACGGTGAAGCACCCGGACATTTTGCCCATCAACGAGCGCGGCCAAATTCTCCGCGAAGGCACGCGCCGCGCCTGCTGTTTGAGCAACGACCACTACTGGGATTTTTCCAAACGCGTCGTGACAGCAATGGCCAAGGCACTCGGCCATCATCCCGCGCTCATCGCGTGGCAGATTGACAACGCCATCGGCGGACATTTCACCGAGGAATCTTTTAATCCCGAGACGCGCACGGAATGGCATTTCTGGCTCAAGGCGAAATACGAAACCATCGAACGCCTCAACACCGAACTCGGCTTGCGTCATTGGGGACAACTCGTCAATGACTGGAGCGAAATCCCGATGCCCTGCGCCGCGCCCACGCAGCACAACCCCGCGCTCGTGCTGGATTGGCGGCGGTTTTGCAGCGACACCATCGTGGGTTTTGTGCGGATGCAGGCGGACATTTTGCGCGAACTTACGCCACAACATCCGCTCACGACGAATTTTCGTCCGCTCACGCACCGCTTCGATCACTTCGACCTCGCGGAAGTTCTCGACTTCGTTTCCATCGAAAGCACCGCCAGCATCAAGGCCAAAGCCAGCGAGACCGCTTGCGAGATTGATATGCTGCGCTCGCTCAAAAAAACCGGTGTCCGCACGCCCGACGGCGACAGCGGCTTCTGGGTGATGGAGCAAAAAGCCGGGCAAGTCAGTTGGCAGGAAGTGAATTCCATCGTGCGCCCCGGCGTGTTGCGGATGTTCACCTACCAACTCGTCTCACGCGGCGCGAACGGCATTTTGTATTTCCGCTGGCGGCAACCGCGCATCGGTTCGGAGAAGTTTCATGGTGCCGTGCTCGGCCACAGCGGCGTCGCCACGGGGCGCGTCTACAAAGAAGTCGCGCACATCGGCGAAGAGATGAAGATGCTCGCGCCCGCCATCAAAAATTCCAAACTCGACGCCGAAGTTTGCATCCTCTACTCGCACGAAAACGACTGGGCATTGAGCCTGCCCGGCCAGCCGAACAAACACTTCAAACTGCGCGAGCACATCCAACTTTTCTACAGCGCGCTGCATGAGAAAAACATCCTCGTGGATTTCGCGCGCCCCACGGAAGATTTGTCGAAATACAAAATTGTCATCGCGCCATCATTGCATTTGCTCGCGGGCGGCGAGGCGGATCGTTTGCGGATTTACGTCCAGAACGGCGGCACACTCGTTGGCACGTTCAACACCGGCATGGTGGACGAACACAACATCGCGCCCACTACCGGCTATCCGCACGACCTGACCGATGTGTTCGGTCTCGAAGTGCAGGAGTTTGATGCCGTCGCACCGGGCGAGGAAAATCCGCTCATCTTCAAAGGTTCATTCCCCACCGCGCATATGCACACCGCGCGCATCTGGTGCGACCTCATCGAGGCGAAGGGCTGCCAAGTGCTCGCGACTTATGCCAAAGATTTTTACGCGGGCAAACCCGCGCTCACGCTCAACACTTTTGGCCTCGGCAAAGCCATCTACATCGCCACCATGAGTGGCCAGAATTTTTACAACGACCTCGTGCTGTGGCTGCGACAGATGACCAATCTGCATCCGTTGCTCAAAGTTCCTGACCACGTCGAAGTCAGTATGAGACAGCACGACAGCGACAAGATTTTCTTCCTGCTCAACCATCAGGCGTCGCCCATCCACATCCAGTTTTACAAACAGATGCATGATTTCCTTACTGCCACGAACATCGGCGGCGGCTACGACATCCCGCCGCACGGAGTGCTGGTGCTGGACGAACACGGCGCGGCGAAGTGACGGAGCGCGCGGTTAGTTGGCGAGCGTCCTCGCCCCACCGAAACTCACCGCCGCAACCGCTGCGCCGCCAGCGCGCTTACCGCCAGCAAGACCAGCGCGCTGCTCACGAATGGCAGCGCGGGAACGTAATGCAACGTCGTCGTCGCGTAGAGGGGACCAAACACACGCGCCAGACTGCCCGCGCTCTGCGCCACGCCGATGGTCGCGCCTTGCTCGTTCGCGGGCGTGAGATTGGAGAGCAAGCCAAACAGCGGCGCGCGCGTGAGACTGGAGCCGACCGCCAGCACCGCCAGCGCACCAAGCATCAGCCACCACGACCCGCTGCCGGCGTGCAGCAACGCGCCCCACGCCAGCGCGCCGTAACCTTTAATGAACGGCAACACTGCCAGACTCAACGCCGTCAGCACGAGGCTCACGACAATCAGCTTCGGTTCACCCAACTTTTTCACCAGCCGCTTAATCATGCCGCCTTGCACGAACGCGCCGATGACGCCGCAGAACACAAACAGCGAAACCGCCGTCGTGCCGATGGTTTCAGCTTTCTGAATATCCAAGCGAAAATTATCGCAAACGAGCAGCGCGAGAGTGCTTTCAAAGCAACTGAAACAAAATGTGGAGCAGAAAAATATCGCCACCAGCAAACCAATCTTCGGCTGCGCGAACGTATGCGACCACTGCGTCAGGCGCGGGCGCGCGGCGACGGGTTCGCTGCTCGGCTGGCGGCTCTCCGGCAAGATGCAAAGCGCGAGCAGAAAATTCGCCGCGCACAATCCCGCTGCAATCCAGCCCGGCCCGGTCGCTCCAAGATGTCGCAAACTGATGCCACCGATCGCCGGGCCGAAAATAAATCCGAGGCCGAACGCCATGCCGATAAGCCCCATTTTTGCCGAGCGATTTTCCGGCGGCGTGATGTCCGCGATGTAAGCCTGCGCCACGGTGATGTTGCCGCCGCACGCGCCCGCAAATGCCCGCGCCAGCCCCAGCACCAGCAGCGCGCGCATTGGCTCGCTCAACCCGGAACCGAATGCGAAGATGACATACGAAATCGCCGCGCCCGCCGTGCTGATCAAAAGAATTGGCCGCCGTCCGTGGCGGTCGGACAAGCGCCCCCAAATGGGCGAGAAAATAAATTGCATGGCCGAGAACGACGCGATGATGACGCCGATGACCGCGCCGGTGAGCCACGAGTTTTCGCCGAACGCGGGGAGGGCGAATTTTTTACTGAACAGCGGCACGAGCGGCACGACGATGCCGAAGCCGACGAGGTCAATGAAAACGGTGAGCCAGACGACGAGCAGTGAAGGTTTGCGGTTCATAAGTTTGCGGACGGCGCGGAGTGTAGTTTCCGCCGCCGTCGCGTCAAGCAAGCGGCGGGGCGAGGGAGTCAGCCACGTTGGGTTTAAGAACAGTAACAAGCTGCACCCGCCTTTGTTTTGGAGCTAAAAAAAACCAGTTGCAGGCTGACGCGCTTGTGGCATGGTTCGCACCAATTCCCATGGTGTCAGAAGCCATGATTTTGTTTGCACCTATGAAAAAAACGAACCTAGAAACATTGTTCCGTCGCCGCAGCGGTTTCACCTTGATTGAACTGCTCGTCGTCATCGCCATCATCGCCATCTTGGCCGGCTTGCTGTTGCCTGCACTGGCGAGCGCCAAGGAAAAAGCCATGCGAATTAAGTGCATGAGCAATCTGAAACAAATCGCGCTGGGCATCCGGATGTATGCGGGCGATAACGACGACAAAGTTCCCTCATTTCAAGAAAAGGCCGGCACCGAATTTTCTAACCTTGGCTACACGAACTCCCAGTCGATCACCAACGATGGTGCTAAATTTGAAATCTTATACTGCCCCGGTTACTCCGCGAGCCAAGGTCCGGCGCTGACGTGGTGGAATTACTCTGCCGGTTACCGCACGTTGGGCTATTTTTTCTTCATCATTCGGGGCGACACCAACAACCCGCCCGGCCCCAGCGGAGGTTCGTATCCTATGATTGATGACACCAATCGCCTCATTGCGAAAATGAGCCAGCGCACTTCGGCCTATCTCACCAACCCGATTTCGTTTTCGGACGCGGCACTCGCAGCGGATGTCGTGTTATCCGTAGACCAAGGCAAGTTAACCGATACTTTTAACCGTGTCGGTTACAACGCTGCGGGCATTACCGACCCCGAAGTAGCGGCGGATGTCGCGCGAGCGGGCGGCTACTCCAGCAGTCACATGTCAGGTAGCACACGCACCGCTGCGGGAGCGAATACTGCATTCCAAGACGGCCATGTGGCGTGGAAAAAATTGACTGACCTTTCATCGCAAAAATGGACTACCGGCGCGAGTGACGGTAAGCAGCGTTACGAGTGGTGGTATGTGGCAAAATAGTTTTTCCTTCGACATATCAACCGGCCACTTCATCGTGGCCGGTTTTTTTCTTTTGCGCCCGCGCCGCCAACCAAAGCTTGAACTCCGGCAAGAGATTGTTTTACTCCGCGCGCGATGACAGCTATTCACAATCTCACGACGGCACTGGAGGCGACGGGACGCCTCGCACCGTGGCTGTTTCTCGCGCTATTCCTCATCGGTTCGCTGCTGATGATCTGGCGGCTGGAGGCGATGGGCGGCGACGGGCTCGAAGGCACAGTGTTGGGGACGCTGGTGATGCCGTATTGTTCGGGCGCGGGAAATTTGATTTTCGCGTATGTGCTCGCGCGGCGCGGCGGCGACGGCGCAGGCGCGGAGGTGCTGACGAATTGCGTGGTGAATAATGTGACGAACATGACGCTGCTTATCGGCGCGGCGGCGGTGGTGTGGGGGTTGAGCCTCGCGGGGGAAAGGCAAAAGGCAAAAGGCAAAGGGCAAAAAGCTGGAAACGGTGAACAAAATAGTCCGGCGCAGCGCGTGAATCGGTTGTCGCTGCTGCTCACACTCACGGCGGTTTTCTTTTTCACGGGACTGGCGTGGGTATTGGGACGCGATGGGAAGTTGGATGCGACAGACGGATTGGTTTTGATCGGCGCGTTTTTTTTCTGGCAGGTGTTCCATGTGTTCGAGGTTTTGAAAAGCAACGCGACGGGCGGCAAAAATTTCAGTTGGATGTTGCCGGTGGATTTAGCCTTGCTGGTGGCGGGCGCGGGCGCGGTGTATGTCAGCACGGACTGGCTGGTGAACTGGGTGCAGCACGGCAGCGGGTTCGTGAGCGCGCGGCATCTGGGCTGGTTGAGCGGCTGGCTGATGGTGCTGCCGAACGGGCTGCTGGCGTTTTACTACGCGTGGCGGCGGCGGGCGGAAATCGTCTATGCGTCGCAAGTGGGCGACGGCCATGTCTGCATTCCGTTTTGTCTGGGAATTTTTGCGCTGCACCAGACGTTCGCGGTGCCGGCGAGTTTCACGCTGGGTTGCGAGATTCTGGCGGGGGCGACGGCGGTGCATTTTCTGTGCGTGGTGCTGTTCGGAAAGTTGCCGCGCGCGGTGGGGTTGGGGTTGCTCGTGGGCTACGGGTGGTTTTGTTTCAAAGGACTCAAGTGAGTGCGGAGTGCGGAATGGGGAAATCGCCGATAGCCAAGGTGTGAAATCGGGCGTGATGGAAATATCAAATTGGACTACGGACTGCGCTACTGACCACGCACTTCGGAAACTCGAAACCAGAAACTACTCCGCACTCCGAATTCAAGCACTCGCAATTATGAGGCGGTCACGGCGGAAGGTGTCGCTCAATTCCACGAAGGGAATTTGCGCGGCGAGCCAGAGCGGGTTCTTCGTGATGGCGTCCATCGAGCGCGACGTGTGGTTGCAGATGAGATAGACGCCTTGGCCGACAATCATGAATGCCTCGACTTGCGTGCCG
>JBJOPC010000238.1:0-10947 GCA_046050965.1 Verrucomicrobiota bacterium
TCATCGCTGTGACGGTCATCACGTTCCTTTTCTGGGGTTCCAGCGTGACCAATCGGGCCAACGGCGGCGGCAGTCAGAGCAACTACGATTTCGGCACCATCGAAGGCCAGCCAGTGTCGCGCGAAGATTTCATGAGCGCCCGCACCGATGCCCGCCTGATGTTTCTCTGCACGCGCGGCGAATGGATTGACAGCGATTCTGACGCGCAGAAGTTCGGGGTGAATCTCGATCAGGAAACTTACCAACGCCTCTTCATCGTCAAGCGCGCCCAAGCGATGGGCATCAAAATCAGTGAAGAAAAAATCAGCCAGATGGCCGGCCAAGTCCTCGCGAATCTCGGCGGCAAACAAGGCCCTGTGCCGCTGGACGCCTTTGAGAAACAAGTCTTGAAAACGAAGGGGCTGACGCTCGCCGATTTCCGTCGCGCGCTCGAAACGCAGTCGAGCATCCAAGAACTCGTCGCCGTCATCGGCCAGAACGGCAAGCTCGTCACGCCGCAGGAAGCCGAAGCCACGTTGCGCCGCGAAGCCGAAGAAATTTCCACTGTCGCCGCATTCTTCCCTGTCACAAATTTCCTCGCGAGCGCGAGCGTCACGCCGGAAAACGTCAGCGAGTTTTACACGAAGCAACTCGCCGCGTATCGCCAGCCGGATCGCCGCCAAGTGAGCTACGTCAAATTCAAAGCCGCTGATTTTTTCGCCGAAGCCGACAAGAAAATCGCGGGCGACACCAACTTGCCCGTGCAAATTGACCGTGCTTACGAAGCGCGCGGTTCCAATTACTACGCTGGTAAAACCGCCGCCGAAGCCAAAGCCGAAATCCGCGCCGACTACCGCCGCAGCCTCGCAGTTCATTCCGCGCGCGAAGTCGCCGCGAAGTTCGGCGAAGACTTGTTGAACCTTTCGCCCATCGCGGCGGACAACCTTGACAAGCTCGCCGCCGCGCAGAAGTTGACCGTGGAAATCTCCTCGCCGTTCGCCGCTGACAAAGCCCCGGTGGAACTCGATGTGCCGACCACTTTTGCCCGCGCCGCTTTTGCGCTCACGGCGGAAGAACCGTTCGACGGCCGCCCGACGCTCGGCGAAGACGCGGCCTACGTCATTGCGCTCAAGAAGCAGATTCCCAGCGGCGTCCCCGCGCTCGAAACCATCCGCGAACAAGTCACGGCGGATTGCAAACTCTTCACCGCCGCGCAACTCGCCAACACGGCGGGCAGCAACTTCGCCGCGAAAGTTTCCAGTAGCGTCGGCAAAAATTTCGCCGACATTTGCGCCGAAGCGAAAGTTACGCCGGTGAAACTCCCCGCGTTCTCGCTGCTCACCCGCGCGTTGCCCGAAGCAGAAACGCACGTCGCATTTGGCCTGTTGCAAAATCTCGCAATGGGCTTGCCCGTCGGCGGCAGCAGCGGCTACCGCCCGTTGCAAGGCGGCGGCGGCCTCGTGCTGCAAGTCACCGCGCGCACTCCGGCGGACGACGCGAAAATTAAAACCGAACTCCCCGCCTTCATCGGCCAGGCGCGCCAACAGCGTTCCAGCGAACTGTTCAACGCGTGGTTCCAGAAGGAAGCCTCGGTTGCGCTCGCCAACACGCCCATCGCCAAGCGCCAGAAGTAAGTTTAGTTTTGCGGGTGTCCGCAGATTACGCAGATAGACGCAGATTAAATTTCCAGCTGCGAAAATCTGCGAACGCTGCGGACAAAATCTAGTTTGAAAACGCCCCCCATCAAAATCTCCCACCCGGTCAGCAGTGGGTTCTGGGAAATCCCCGCGCTCTTCGAAGACGAGCACCTGCTCGCGCTCGACAAGCCCGTCGGTCTCGCGCTCGCCGCCGATTCCGCGCGTCCCGAACTGCCCGCGCTCATGCCGCTGCTCCACGCCGCTATCGCCGCCGCCAAGCCGTGGGCCACTGCGCGCGCGCTGACTTTTCTCGATTGCCTACATCACGTGGACGCCGAAGTCGGCGGCGTGTTGCTGCTCGCGAAAACCCAAGACGCCTTCACGCAACTCGCCAACCAATTCAGTTCAGACAAAGTCCGCCACCGCCACACCGTTCTCGTCCACGGCACACCCGGCGAAGAAACTTTTTTCGAGGACGGTAAAATCGCGCCGCACCCCGTGCGTCCGCACGAATTTCATCTCGATCCGTTGCGCGGCAAAAAAGCCCGCACTGATTTCGCTGTGCTGGAAAAATTCCGCGACCACACGTTGCTGCGCGCTGAAACCGCGTTCGCCCGCTCGCACCAAATCCGTGTTCACCTCGAACGCGCGGGCTGGCCGGTGGTGGCCGACGAACTTTACGGCGGTCAAAATCTCTGGCTCTCGCGTCTGAAACCCGGCTTCCGTCTTAAACCCAACCGCGACGAACGCCCGCTGCTCGCCGCGCCCGCCGTGCATTCCACTGAACTGGCGTTTGTGCACCCCGCCACCGCCGCGGCGCTCACGCTCACCGCGCCGTCGCCCAAACATTTCACCGTCGCGCTGAAATTCCTTCGCCAATACGCCGCCTGACGCGCACATTTGGAGTGACGCGCCCGCCGCGTTTGGTTATTAAACTTCCTTTCGAGGGCATCCCCGAAAACGCAACCATGAAAAATCTGTTAAGCCTAGAAGCTCTTTCCGCCGTTGCCATGCGGCAAATCCTCGCCGCCGCCACGCCCGCGAAAAAGCATCGCGCGCGCTCCAAAGCCAAGCCGCTCACTGGTCAAGCGTGGGCGCTCATCTTCTCCAAATCCTCCACGCGCACGCGCGTCTCGTTCGAGGTTGGCATCCGCGAACTCGGCGGCGAATCGCTTTTCTTGAGCGCGAACGACATCCAGCTCGGTCGCGGCGAACCCATCAAAGACACCGCGCGTGTGCTTGGCCGCATGGTGCACGGCGCCGTCATCCGCACCTACGCGCAGAGCGACGTGGACGACTTCGCGAAATTTTCCGGCATCCCCACCATCAACGCGCTCACCGACGACGAGCATCCGTGCCAGGTGTTGACCGACATTTTCACCTACGAAGAAGCGCGCGGTTCCATCAAAGGCAAAGTTGTCACGTTCGTGGGCGACGGCGCGTGCAATATGCCCGTGTCATGGATTTTTGCGGCGGCAAAACTCGGCTTTGAACTTCGCATCGCCGCGCCGAAACAGTTTCAACCCGCGAAAGAAATTTTGAAACGCGCGGGCGGCAACATCGTCGTCACCGCTGATTTGAAAGCTGCCGCGCGCGGAGCAGATCTGCTCTACACCGACGTGTGGGTTTCCATGGGCAAAGAAGCCGAAGCCGCGCAACGCCTCAAAATTCTCGGTGGCTACCAGATCAACGCTGCGCTTGTGAAGCTGGCGAAACCCGGCGCGCTCGTCATGCACTGCCTGCCCGCGTATCGCGGCAAGGAGATTGACGAAGCCACGTTTGAAGCCCACGCCGACACCATCTTCACCCAAGCCGAGAACCGCCTGCACGTGCAGAAAGCCATCTTGCAGTGGGCGGCGAAGTGATTTTTTATCCGCGAATTCCACGAATTGACGCGAACCGGCTTCGTTGGTTAGCGCGTTAGCGGCGGACTTGCTTGCCGGGCGAAATTATTTAATCTGCCGCCATGCCCGAATTAAGCCGCTTCTACGGCATCATCATCCGTATGTTTTATGGCGACCACGCGCCGCCGCATTTTCACGCCGTGTATCAAGGCGAAGAAGTGCAGATTAATCTGGAGACCCTCGAAGTAATGAAGGGTTCCATGCGCCGTCGCGCGCTCGTGCTTGTGCAGGAATGGGCAGCGTTGCATCGCGAAGAACTGTGGCAAGCGTGGGACGACGCCAGCCACAATCAAGAGCCTTCCAAAATTGCGCCGCTGGAGTAGATTCCAACCATGGTTCGGATTCTCCAAGCTCAACCGCTGTCCGGCTATCGTCTGCGCGTGTGTTTTGACGATGGCTTGAAGGGAATTTTCTCCGTGGAACCTGAACAGCGCGGCGGCGTGTTTCTGAAACTGCTGGACGCCCGCATTTTCAACGCCGTGACCGTGAACCCTGATTTCGGCTGCGTGGAATGGCCCGGCGGCATTGACCTTTGCCCAGATGCGATGCACCAAGCCATGACCGACGTGGCGGCAGAACTTCAATCACCGATGGCTCTGCGCGACGGCGTGAAGCCGTGAAATGAAAAAATGCTCCTACTGCGGCGTGCTAAACGAAGATGCTTCGCCAAGCTGTGTGCGGTGTCGCACAGATTTTTCAGAGGCAGCGGTAAAGTATTTTGATTTTCGTGACCAGCGAACGGGGAAGCTTTCTGAAGGCGGTTTGTCACTGGTGCTGTTTTCCTGTGCTTTCTTTTCTGGCCCGATTATCAGTGCCTTGCTGAAAATATATTTTGGCGCGGGTGAACTGCCTCACGACCAGACGTTGATTCACATGACGCTAGTCGTCATGTGCCTTTCATTTATGTTTCCATTGGTGTTGGCAATTTCATCTTTGCGGCGAGAGTCAAAAACAAGCCGCTGTTTTGCACTTGTAACTTTGGCACTGATGATTTCCATCGTCCTACTCCTACTGCCGGACGTTGTGTGGGGATTCGCTACGGCCAATTAGCGACTCGCTTCGCTCGAGTGATACTGGTGGCACTCAGAGCAGTTGCTCGCCACGCCGCCTTGTGGACTGTGGCAAGCCACGCACGAAGCTTTTGACGGCAGGAGAATGTCTATCGTGTCTTGGCTGCTGCGCGCTTCGTGGCATTTCTCGCAGGCGACCTGCGTATGCTTGGCGTGGTTGAAATTGCCGCGTCCGAGCCAGCGTTCCATCAAGATGGGCTTGGTGATTTGCGGCGTGGCGTCGCCGGTGGCGGTGACTTCGTGGCAATACGCGCAGCCGGGAAAACGGGCGCGCCCCGGTGCGTCCATGCCCGCGATACGCGTGACCGGCGCAGCGTGAGCGTCGCTGAAGAAAATTTCACGTTCCAGTTCTTCGCCGGAACCGACTTGCTCGCGGAGCCGCGCGAGTTGGGCTTGCGCAAATTTTTCAACGGCGTCGCGTCCGTTCACGCCGGGAGTTTTCGCGCCCAGCTCGGCGTATTGCGCGGGCAGGCTGCGGAGAAAGGCGCGCACGAACTCGGCGTTGCCGTGCGGCACACGCAGGCTGGGATTCGCGGCGTCGAACTGCAGCGAATGGCAGACTTGGCAGTTGGCGGCGAAGGAAATTTTCCGCGTGAACGCGCCACTCGCGTCGGGTTGGTGGCACGACGCGCAGTCTAGTTTCTTGCCGCCGGGCAGCGTGGGAATGGTCGGCGAGGTGAGGTGCAAGCGGTGGTTGAACTTGAGCGTGTCGGGGTCGCGGAGTTTTTCGGCGACGACTTGGAACTCGGGATGGTCGGCGGCGAAGGCCGTGATGGTTTTGCCCGCACGCGCTTCGGAGCGCGGTGGGTGAAATTGCAACGTAGCAGCCTCAACTAATTGCCGATTGCCGATTGCCGATTGCCGATTGGAATTGAAACTCGTGACCTCGTCTCCTACGAGCGTGTGGTAAAGGCCGAGCGATTTTCCCTTCGCGAGCGAGGCTTGCATGATGGCGGCGTCGGCGTGACAGACTTGGCAATTGCGGTCGGACGGCGGATGCATGGGGCCGCTGCCGGTGTGTTCGTGATGGCAGGCGACGCATGAATGACTTTGCACGACGTTCGGCGTGTGGCGGTCGAAGTTCTGGTGACACTGCAAACAGGCTTGATCCATCGCCAGCAGCGTGAGCGAACGTTTTTCGCGGAATGACGCCCGCATCTGGTCCACGGTGTTCGCACCGACGTGGCACTTCACGCAGTCGCTGGCGAATTGTGCGTGCGTGCGGGTGATGCGGCCGGAGGAATAAAATTTCTCACTGCCAAAGAAATGCCACGCGAGCATCGCCGCCACGCCCGCGACCACGATGGTCAGCGTGGCGAGAAATTTGGCGCGGCGCAGGTAGTGCGCTTTTTTGTAGTAGTCCAGATTGCCTTTGAACCGTTCGGCGATGGACTTTTGGGTTCGTTGCGGCGTGGCCATGCAAATCAGAATTCAACCGTGGGCGGCACGGATGGAAACTGGTGGCGGAAAATTAGGCGCGATGCCAGACGGCGACAAGCGGTGAATTCAGCGCGCTTTCGCCGGGGCGAGTTCCACCGCGTAGCACTGGTTCGCACCGCTCATGTTGCTGCGGAAGATGAGCCACTTCATGTCGGGCGAAAACATCCCGTTCGGTTCGAGTGCGTAATCGTGCTTGGCCATGTTGACGAGCCGCTCGGCGCGGAACACGCCGGTCTGAATCAGATTTTTCGTGTCCACATTTCCAGCGGAGCGATCTTCAATGAGGTCGGGACGGAATAGCCACATCCACTTTCCATTGCTGGCGTGGGCGACCATTTTGCTGTCGCCGCCGTCGCTGGAAAATAAACTGCCGTCGGACGAGACGTTGAAATGCACGCCCCATTCGTCGCGTTGCAAATGATGCCAAGTGCGTTTGCCGCCGGAAACTTCGTAGCCCGCGACCCAGAAATCTTCGCCGCGCGGCGTTTGCAGGTCATACCAAATCGTTTTGCCGTCGTTGCCGAAAAATTCGTGACCCGCAATCTCCATGACCATCGTGCGTTGGTGAATCAGCTTCAACTCCGAGCCGTCGGTGCGAATCGTCCAGATACGGTCCACCTTGTGCCACGGGCCTTCGTGACAAAACATCAGGAGCGTCGGGTCGGTCGGGGAGAATTGTAGATGGCCGAGCCAGTCGGTGCAGCGGTTGACGCGCTTCGTCTCGCCGGTTTGCAGATTGTAGAAAAAAAGTTCCATCGGGTAATGTTTATCAAGGCGTTCTTCCATCATCAGACCTTTCTTGCCGCGTTGGACTTGCTGGCTCTGGATGTCGTTGCGCCGGTTCGGACCGCCGTCAAAAAAATCATTCGTCTTCCAGTCGTTGCGCTCGATGAACGTTCCGGCGAGCAGCGTTTCATCGGCATTGACAGCAGAGACCTGCTGGCCGCGCACGAGTTTGAGCAACTGGCGCGTGGCCTTGGTGGCCGGGTCAAACGCACAGACGAACTGGTTCGTCTCGCCGTTCTCAATCTGGCGATTGACGAAATAAATCTGCCCGGTCTTGCGCCCGACCATGATGATGTGCGCGCGGCTGGCGATGATTTTTTCCACGGCGCGCGTTTCCAGATTCACGATCGCAACGCCGTTGGAGGTGGTGATGACCATCTTTTTTCCGTCCGGCGTGAACGGGTTCAAATTAAAATACAAACTCTCGCTGCCCGGTTCGGTGGAAAGCTGCACGACGCGGTGCCCGGTCGCGGGGTCAATCCATTCGCGCGAAGCTGCACGAGGCGCGGTGGCGCAGCCAGAAATTACGGCGGCGAGAGTGAGTGCAAACAGGAAGGCGAATTGTTTTTTCATGGGTTCAATCAATGGCGGGACAACTGCAAGACGCCACGACGGTGAGTTTGGTTTCAACCGCGCCGCTCATTTCATTTTCACGGTCACCTGCGGGCGTTCGCCTTTGCGGGCGCGGAAAATAATGGAGCTTTTTTCCGGCGGCTGGTTCGCGCCGCCGCAGCCGCAATGCCCGTCGTGACCAAACATGGTTTTCTTGCGCGGGCGAAATTTGCGCCACGCAAAAATTCCCGCCGTCATCGCCACGAGGGCGAGCGCGATGAGTTGTTGCCAATCCATGTGCGGAAAATAAGCCGAAGTCGTAAATGGTGCGAGTCTCAAACTGTGAGTGTTTTGGTTTGGAGTGCGTCGCCGCGTCGCCGCTTTGGAACTGGGAGACATGTCTCCCAGTTCCAAAGCGCGGTCATGCCCGCGCACTCCAAAGCGAGTGCGGTTGAAAACGGGCGGCGGTTGACTTTGCCTTGGTCGCGTGGGATTTTCCGCGCGCATGCCGCTCATCACCACGCCCCGTCAACTTGCCAAGCGCGCGGAGCTTTATTACCAACTCGGCTCGATGGTGTCCGCCGGCGTGTCGCTCATGAGCGCGCTGGACATGGCACGCAAAAATCCGCGCACGGGCGTCTCCACTAAAACGATTGATGCTTTGCTCCACCACTTGCGGCAAGGCTGCACGTTCACGCAGAGCATGGAACAGGTGCAAGGCTGGCTGCCGGAATTCGATGTTGCGCTGCTGTCCGTCGGCGAAAAATCCGGGCGCCTCGATAGCACGTTCAAGCTGCTCGCCAATTACTACACCACGCGCGCGAAAATAATCCGCGACGCCATCATGGGGATGCTCATGACCATCGTGACGTTGCACGTTTTCCTGATGGTGTTTCCGTTGAGTTTGCTGATTGAATTCGTGAAGGGACTTTTCGACAGCCACTATTCGCTCTGCGTCCCGTTCATCTTGGAAAAGGTTTTGTGCTTCGGAATTTTATACGGCTCGGTATTTGTCGTGGCGTTTCTTTGCCAAGGCGGGCGCGGCGAAGGCGCGCGGGCGATGGTCGAGCGCGCGGCGCAGTGCGTGCCGGTGCTGCGGACAGCGCAGCGCTATCTCGTGCTGTCACGCGTGGCGGCGGCGCTGGAAGCGCTCGTGAACGCAGGCGTGTCGGTCGTGACCGGTTGGGAAATGGCTGCGCGCGCGAGCGGTTCGCCCGCGCTGGAGCGGCTCGTGGCGAGCTGGAAACCGAAGTTAGCCATGGGTGAAACGCCCGCCGCACTCGTGAGCGAAGCGGAATATTTCCCTTCGGTATTCGCCGACTTGTATGCGACCGGCGAGCACAGCGGCAAGCTGGACGAGACGCTGGCGCGGTTGCAGACGTATTATCAGGAGGAAGGCTTTCGCACCTTGAAACTTTTCACCGGCATTTTGAACGGCGTGATTTACGGACTTGTGGTCATCGTCGTCGCTTACAACATCATCAGCTTCTGGACGAATTATTACGGCGCGATGATGAATCAATTTTAACTCGGACTTCGAGCCGCAACCATTGAACGGCGATTGTTCCCATCGCGCGCACCGGTTCCGAAGGAACCTTTGAAAATAGCCCGGCGTTTTAACGTCGGGTTGTTGCCGTGCCAGTGCGAGTCCCGCAGGGACGGCTGAACCTGTGGCGAGAATTTCAGCCGTTCCTACGGAACTCGCCCACGCCGATTCGTTCCCGGCGTTGAAACGCCGGGCTATTCTCGCTCGTCCCTCCGGGACACCAAACGCGCGGGACGATGCTCTGCGGCTCCGCACTCGGACGGTTTTGGCCGAGCGTTTTCGCTGGCTGGCGTTCTTGTGGCGGATGCGGGTTTGCCCTAGTTTGGCCGCATGACTTTGGCCGACCTCCTCTCGAATGAAGAACTCCGCCGCCGCGAATTCCCGGTGACGCAGCACAAAAACTTTCTCGCACACGCGGGCGTTTGCCCGCTGCCGCAGCGCGTGATTGACGCCGTGCAGCAATACGCCACCTACGCCGGCACGGGCGACCAAGAGTCCGGCGTGTTGGAAAAACTTTTGACCGACGGTCGCAAACTCGCCGCTGATCTCATCCGCGCGAAGCCGGACGAAATCGCGTTCGTGGGGCCGACCTCGCTGGCGTTGAGTTTTGTGGCGAGCGGGCTGACGTTTCGGCGTGGCGACAACGTGCTGATTTACCACGACGATTATCCCTCGAACGTTTATCCGTGGCTCGCGCTCGCGGCGAAAGGGGTGCAGGTGCGGCTGATGAACATCCGCCATCTCGGCGTCATCCGCGCGCGTGACGTGGTGGGGCAGGTGGACGAACAGACACGGCTGGTGGCGTTGGCGTCGTGCCATTTCGTGAGCGGCTGGCGGATTGATCACGCGGCCATCGGCGCGGAATTGCGGAAACGGAAAATTTTATTTTGCCTCGATGCCATCCAGACGCTCGGCGCATTTCCGACGACGGTGGAGCACGTGGACATTCTCGCGGCGGATTCGCACAAGTGGCTGCTCGGTCCGTGCGGCGCGGGAATTCTTTACGTCCGCAAGGAAGTGCAACCTTACATTCAGCCGCCGATTCACGGCTCGAACAACGTGCGTTCGCCGGATTACATCGCGCAGGAGGAAATTGTTTTCCGCAGCGGCGCGAAGCGTTACGAACCGGGTTCCTACAATTTGTTGAGCATCGTCGGGCTGAACGCTTGCATCGCGCTTGCGCTGGAAATTGGCGTAGAAAATATCGGTCGCGAGCTGCTGCGCAAACGCGCGGTGCTCGTGCCGGCGTTGCAAGCCAAGGGCTACACCGTGCTGAACGCAGACGCGACACTGGAAAACTGCGGCGGCATGACGACGTTCTTCAAGCCGGACGCCGACTTGCCCGCGTTGCACCAGAAACTGACGGACGCCAAAATCTCCACGTCCCTGCGCGCAGATCGCAAGGGGCAAAAATACATCCGACTCTCGCCACACTACTACAACACGGACGCGGAGTTGGTGCAGGTGTTGGAGCGGTTGTGAAATCGAAACTCCGAAATTAAGAAACAACTGAAGATACCCCCAAGGTTTCCCGGCGAAATTATCGCCGAACTTGTGCGGCCTGTTTGATTTTCAGGACGATGAACCTGACCGCTATAATTGTGCACCAAAGGAAGGCTGTGCTGATGGCGACAAAAAGGCCAATGTTCGGGAACATTCCCCAGCGTGATTCTTGAATTCCTACCCAGATTGCCCAAGGCACTGGCATCGGCAAGGCCCCATGCAGTTCGGGCGCAGGGACAATTACCCAGCCAAAAATTGAGGCAAATATAAAAACTCTTGGAACCAGCCGGACACCAAAATTGCGGATAGGCCGGGTGAGAAGCCAAACTAAGCCCACCGGAACCATCCCAACCACGACACAAACTAAAAGTAACGGGGCAATTCCCGGCAACACCGCAACTGCCCAGAGCCATAGACTGACGCCAACCACCCCACAGGAACACCACGCCAACGTCTTCCTGAATGGGGCTGAAAACATCGTTAATTTTTATTCGCCGAAGAGTGAGTAGGGCTTCACGCGGTCGCCGCCG